>NZ_JAIFKJ010000122.1 GCF_019695415.1 Thiohalocapsa sp. | reverse complement strand
GGCTGCATGTCACCCACCGGGTGAGCGCCGCTACGGCCGCCATGGCACGCCCCGCACGGCGCCTGGCGGCGTTACAACTCCTCGGAATAGGACGGCTATTCCTCGTCGTTGTGCCTTGCCAGTCACCCCGCGGGACGCACCCTGACGACCGTCCAACTACTCTCTTTAGGATGATAGCGCCACGGCGGCGAGCGCCGGCGGCAGGTGAATCTCGTTTCAAGGCCTCCGACACGGCGGCTGCGCAAACAAAAACACCGTCGCCGACCCTCGGGCCGGCGGCGGTGTACGGCATAGCTGCTCGAACCGGATTCGGCTTCAGCCGAATCCGGTGGATGTCAGCTGATCTCGGCGGTGCCGGTCTCGGTGTTGCCCTGGTTGTCGACCCAGGTGATCTCGATCGGATCGCCTGCCTCGCCGCCGTTGAACTTGAACGACAGGTAGGGGTTCTTGGAGACGCCGCCGCTCCACAGCGCGGTCATAACGACGTCGTCCTTCCACTTGGCGGTCACTTCTTGGATGAAGTGCGCCGGGATGGGCTCGCCGGTCTCTTTGTCCTTGCGCAGCCCGGTCTCCATCACGTGGCTCATCAGGGACTTGACGGTGGTGACGCCGTTGCTGTTCTTGGCGCGGATCTTGATGTTGCTGGCCATGTCGGTTTACCTCTGAAGCTGTTGCCGTCGGTTGTCGATTGGGGTCGGGTGTGATGCCGGAAGCCCGGGATCAGCCGCCGCAACCGCCGATGGTGACCTTAACCGGCTTGGATGCGCCGAGCAGCCCGTCCGCCGTCTGGACAACAGCCACTACGTCGGCCGTCTTCGCCATCTTGATACGCGTGGAGACGAAGGGCACGGCGCTGTCACTCATCTCGAAGGAGGCGATGAGGGGGGTGTTGTTACCGGCCGCGAAGATGGAAATGGACTTGGCATCGTCCACCTCGCCTTCGACGGTCACCGGCACCACGGCGCCGTTCTCGGCGATGTCCGGGGCCTTGATCTTGACCTTGTCGCTATCCTCGATGGTGTCGGAGCCGAGCAAGTCTTTCAGCGCGGTGGACTGGTCTTCCGCCTTGAAGGCGGCCTCGGGCCACGCGGCGAGCACGGCGCGGGGCGCAAGCAGGCCGGCGCCCACGGCAACGCCGACAGCGCCGGCACCGAGGGAGCCCTTGAGCAGGATTCTGCGCTTCGCATCGATCATTGGGAATCTCCTCTGGATCGTTGGGTTGGTTCGGGGTGGGTCGATCGTTCGATCGGCGCCGGCAGCATGCTGCCGGTCTTTACCAGGTCGACGCAGTGTCGGCATTTACCGGCGTGCGTGGCCCCTTCGCCGTTCTGCCGTGTGGCTGCTCGTCGCGGTGTAGCGATCGGGGCGCTGCGCACGGCCCACGGATGAAGTTCTGCAGGAGGGCGGCGTGGGTGGCGACGCGCAGCTGTACTCACGTCCGTTGGCGCTAAAAGTAGGAGTGGCCGCCGGCTGGGTGCCGGTCGAAATGATAGCGCGGCGCACGAGGCGCATAGGGTACAACTGCGGGGCCTCCAGCGGTTCTTCGTTGTCTTGCGCCGATCGATGATCCCTGTCGCCGGGACCTTTTTATCTTAGGGCCACCTTCACTCGCCGTCTCATGACGTTGTCTGGTCAGGCAGAACGAAGGCTCGACATCTTAACGGCAACAGCTCCGCGCTGCGGCTCGCCAGGCCAAGACCCTAAGAATCGTCGACGTGCCGCAAAGCTTAGCGCATCCCAGGGGTCGGGGAAATAGCGAGTTTCCCGGCTGAAACGTGGAGAATTACGAGGTTTTGGCCCGGCGCTGTCATCGCCGTGCCTCGCGTCGGCGCTCCTCGGCTTGGAGCTCGTCCAGGCGGACCTGGATCTTGGACGCCGCGTGAAAGTCGAGGTTGGGTTGTCGCAGCGCGAGCTCCAGTTGGCGGATGGCCGGCTCCAGATCGCCTGTGCGGAACAGCAGCTCTGCGCGCCAGCGCATGGCGGCAGCCTTATCGCCGGCCTTGCCGGCGGCATCCGCCATCAGACCGTATACGGGGGCGATGTCTGGGCGCAGCGCGATCAGTCTCTCGAGGGTCGCGAGGGCCGTGGCGGGCTCGCCGGCGTCCAGCAGCGACTCGGCATAGGCCTGCTGCAAGGGCCAGTTGCCAGGCGATAGGCCGACCGCGCCCTTCAAGTCGCTCACCGCTTTGGCGGCATCGCCGCGGCGGCGATCGAGCTCGGATTGCAGCACCACGAATTCCACCTGACTCGGGTGTGCCTGGAGCAGGCGCGCGAGCTGCCGGCTCGCTGCATCCAAGCGGCCGGCACGGGCCAAGGCGCGGGCGTAGCCATAGCGCTCGGCGGTTGCATTGCGGTAGCGGCCTTTCTCCAGCGTGTCCTCGAAGTGGTCGACGGCCTGCTCTGCACGGCTGTAAGCCTGCTCGCGCAGGTGCGCACGGGTGAGATGGAAGCGCAGACTGTCCGGCTTCTGACTTGGGCCGAAGCGCTCGGCGCGTGCCAGTGCGTCGGCGATCCGGTCCGTGGTCACAGGGTGCGTGCGCAGCAGCTCCGGTGCGCCGCTCTCATAGATGCGGTTGGCCTGGGTGAGCTTTTTGAAAAAGCCCGGCATGGCAAAGGGGTCATGCCCGGCGCGGGCGAGGGTGTCGATGCCGATGCGGTCGGCCTCTTCCTCGTTGGTGCGGGTGAAGTTGATCTGGCGCTGCGCCAACGCTCCCTGGGCGCCCATCAGCGCTGCGGCGCCGGCCTGGGGGTCAACGGCGGCGCCGAGGACCGCCGCGGCGATCAGCAGCGCCGTGGCCGGCACGGTCATCTGCTTTTGCGCGGCAAAGGAGCGCAGCAGGTGGTTCTGGCTCACGTGTGCGATTTCGTGGGCGATCACGGCGGCGAGCTCGGATTCTGTCTCTGCTGACAGGATCAGCCCAGCGTTGACGCCGATGTTGCCGGCGGGGCCGGCGAAGGCGTTGATGCGCGGATCTTCGATGACGAAGAAATCGTAGCCGCCGCTGGCCTCTCGGCTGGCGCGCACCAACCGATGGCCGAGGGACTGGACATAGTCCGTGAGCAGCGGGTCCGTGCTCACGTCCAGCGTCTTGCGCACCCACTTCATGAACTCGAGCCCGAGCTCGCGTTGCTCGGCTAGGGAAAGCACGGTATCGGCGCCGCTGCCGAAGTCCGGCAGGTCCAGCGCGTCGCCAGCGGCATGCTGTGCCGGCTGGAGCAGCAACACCGTCAGCAGAGATGCGCCCAGCGCGGCGCGCAGGCGGCGGCGTGGTGGGACGATGACCTGGAGCGCGGGCATGAAGACAAGTCGCCTTGTAGGTGCAAGCTGCGGGGCGGGCGGCGGAAGTGCACCGCCATTGTGCACCTCAGACACAAGAATTTCGCACAAAATTCGTGCAAATGTACGGGGCAGCATACCCCGCCATCTTTAAAGCGCGTAAGCGAGGGAACAAGAAGGAGCCGGGAGACCGCCCAATGTCTGCACAGGCCCGGCTCCCTCTGGTTTTTGGGCGGGATGCCCAAAAAAATCAGCCTTTCCTTAGTTGAGCTGGATGCGTTGGCCCCAGGGCACCTGGCTCCTGCCCTTGACCAGCCAGATGACGGGGTAGGCGGGCTCGTCTGAGGGGAATGCGCCGTCGGCGTCGGTGAAGTAGACGAGCAGGTCGGGGCGCAGCCCCTGCTGCTCCACCCACTGAAATACGGGCCGGAAGCTGGTGCCACCGCCGCCACCGATGCGCGCGGGGCGCTGGAACTGCTCCCAGGGCTCAAAGCGGTACGGCGCACCCTCGCAGAGCGAGGCATCACACGGAAGCAGGGTAACGCGTGCGCGCACCTGAGCCTTGAGGGCGTCGACCTCGTCGATGAACTCCTGCATCTCGCCGTCTTTGATCGAGCCCGATGTGTCGATGGCCACAACGAGGTCGAGCTGGTGGCTGCGCAGACTTGGCATAATGTGATCGCCCTCACGCCTCGACGGCCGCGACCAGCTGTAATCCTCGCGGGTGATGCTGTTCATGTAACGCGCGAGCAGCATGCGCCAGGGCAGCTGCGGCTGCAGCAGGTGGTCGATCATGCGCTTCAGCTCGCCGCGCAGCTTGCCCGCCTGCATGGCCTGCTGAGCGGCGCCTGCCATGCGCTGCTGCCACTGCACCTGCAGGGTTTCGCGCTCGTCTGGGGTGAGGGGCGGCGGCGCGTCGGCGCCGTCGTTGCCCTCTTGGGGCTCGGCTTCCGCGCCGGCGCCACCGCGGCTGTTGTCGTCGGCCGGCTCGCCGCGGGGGCTGCTGCCACTGGTCCCGTCAGATCGGGGCTCGGCACCGCCACGCTCGCCGTCGTCCCCCTGCTCGCCGCGGGACTGCTGTTGCTGCTGCTGAATGTCGCGCTCGTCCAGGTTGCTGTGCTCGCCCTGCTGGCCGCCCTCGGACTCGCCGTCGTACGCGTGCGTATCCAAGGTCTCGGATTGGTCGTTGTCGTCCAGCAGCGGATAGATTTCCTCCGCCGTCATGCCCTTGTACATGGGCATCAGCAGCGCGTTGGGCGGGGGCTTGAGGCCGTCGTCCACCAGAAGTGGGTTAATGGCGTAATCGCAGGCTAGGTCCCAGCGGTGCTTGACCCGGTGCTGGCGGCGGGCGAAATGGGAGAGCGCGCAGTGCAGCGCCTCGTGGGCGAGCATGAACTGGGTCTCGTCCAGCGACAGGGCGTCGATGTAGCTCGGGTTGTAGTAGAAGCGTTTGGCGTCCGTCGCCGTGGTGGGGCACCAGTCGGCATTGGCAGGCTGCATGGGCAGGCGCAGCACCAGGGCGCCCAGGAAAGGCTTGTCCAGGATCAGCCGCGTGCGCGCCGAGGCCAGTTTGGTTTCTATCCCGCCAAGGTCGATGTCGGTAGTGTCGGTCATGGGTTGCGTATCAGTTCGCGTCAGCAGGCGCTGTGAACCTGACTCGAGGGCTGAGGGCTGAGGGCTGAGGATTCGCGTCCTGGCCGCTGGTCCTCCGCCCTCCGCCCTCCGCCCTCATTCGTAAAGCATCACATCCGCCACGGCACTCGCCCAGTCCGCGAATGCCGGCACCTCGAACAGGTCATTGCCAATGGCCCGATGCAGGTCGGAGACCAGCATGACGCCCATCTCCCGCTGCGGGAAGCGCCCGGCGTAGGCGAGGATGTTGCCGATGACCTGCTGGCCGTCCTCGCTGTCCTTGGCGCGGATGGCCTTGCCCACCAGTGCCGCGGCGACGGCGTACTGCAGGTCGATCTCCCGCGGCACCGATACATCCTCGCCGGCGCAGATGGCATCCAAGTCCGGCATTTGGTCCAGGCTGTTGACGAAGGCCGTGACCTCGACGCCCGCGGCCGGTCCGACGCAGCCCTGCAAGGTGCCCTGCAGCAGCTGCGAGTCATGCTCGAACTTGCGCAGCGCCCGATGTGCGAACTCCCAGGAGCGCGGCGACGGGAAGGCCACCGGGTTGTGCGCCGGGTCGAAGTCGAACAAGAGCTCCGGCCGAAACCGCAGGAAGGCGATGATGCGCTCGTCGATGCCTGTGGCATAGGCCCAGGCGACCCAGTCGTCAAGGTGTGTCTCCACCTCGAAATGGGAGAAGCGGTTGGCGAGCGGCGACGGCATGCTGTAGGTGACGCCGCGGTCGCCTTGGCGGTTGCCGGCGGCGAAGATGGCCCAGTGCTCCGGCACCTGGTACTCGCCGAGGCGGCGGTCCAGGATCAGCTGATAGGCCGCCGCGGAGACCGCCGGCGGGGCCGAGGTGATCTCGTCCAGGAAGAGCACGCCGGCGGGACCATGGCGCTCGGCGTCCGGCAACATTGCGGGTACTGCCCATTCCACCTTGTCGTCCACGCGGAAGGGGATGCCGCGCAGATCGCTCGGCTCCATCTGCGACAGGCGAATGTCTATGACGGGCACGGCGTGGCGCTCGGCGATGTGCGCGACCATCTGCGACTTACCGACCCCCGGCGGTCCCCAGAGCATCACCGGCGTGTGATGGCCTTCGGCGGTGCTGGCGAATTCGCGCTCTAACACACGGAGCAGTTGGGCGGGTCGCATGCGCGGCGATCTCCTGTGGGGTTGTTGCGGGCGTCGATGAAAGGTTTGCGGCTGACGTAATGAACCGGCGGGCGTGCACCGCGACACAAACGGATGATGTAGTGTGCCCGGGGAGCTGACGCAAGCCCAGCCCATGCGGCGCGGCCTCCACGGTGGCGCCCATTAGAAAAAAAGGGTATGCTTATTCGTTAAGCTGACCAAGCCGCTCGGGGATCGTCAGCGTCTAGTCCGGCGCCATCGCCAAGTCGGCGTTGCGGCGCTGGTCAGCAGCAAGCCGGAGTGAGACCGGGCCTCGCACAGTCGGCGTGCCCGGGCGCAAGGCATTGAACCACAGCGCATCGAACCACAGCGCCACACCAAGAACGCGATTTGCGGAGAGCGGAGATGAACCAGTTCTACTACGACGCCGTGACGAAAATGGAGCAAATGGGTGTCGACGACGAGTACGTACAGGGTTGGCAGTGCGGTTTCCTGCAGAACCCCAAGCGCGAGGAACAGCGTCTCACCGACGCTTACGAGGCCGGCTACAGCGACGGCGAAGAGAAGAACACCGACAACTTCGGCAATTGGGTCAAGAGCTGAACGGAGCGCGCGGTTGCGCTGAGCGTTCGACGCCGGCGTTCCGGATAGCTGCCTGAGCGATCACTGCGAGGCAGCCGCCGGCCAACCGCCGACCGGGGTGTCACCAGCACCTGTCGGTCAGCAGCGGGATGCAGGATGGGCGGGCGATCCCCGCCTTTTCTTTTGCCCGTTGCTTCTGCGCCCGCACATGAAGTCGCCGAGGGAACCTGCCCGAAGGTGCTTACCATGAATGACAACAGTTATCTCAAAGACCTGATTCTGCTGCGCAACGATCCGAGCAAGGTGGGTGCAGTCCGCGAGGCGGCCGAGCGTGGCGAGGTGGATGCCCAGTATGCCCTGGGCCTGATTTATGCCGAGGGTCGGGGTGTCGCCATCGACCTGGCCCAGGCGCACTACTGGCTGTCGCTCGCGGTGGAGCAGGGGGACGCGGACGCCGATCTGCTGCGCAACATCGTCGGCAGCCAAATGACCGACGAGGAATATGCCGCCGCCAAGCGGCTGCGCGCGGGGGCGTCGCTCACGCTCGTGGGCCGGTCATCCTGACCCCGCAGGCTCAGCCATGGGCGGCCGCTGCCGCCGATTCACTGTCCAACACGGGCCGCCTTCGCCTTCTCCGCCGCCGTGAGCACATCGATGATGTCCTGCTCGGTGATAGTCCCATCGGCCCGGGCCTGGTCGGCGATGGGCGCGATCTCCGGGAAGCGCTCCACCACCCGTTCAAGCTTCTCAAGCTGCTCCGGGGTAGCCGGTAAGTCGATGGGCTCGCCGGCTTGGTCGGCAGCCTGCTCGGGGCCCTGTTCGCTGCAGCCCGGCAATATCAGGGCGGTCAGGAGCAGGGATGCTGTCGAGAGAAGGGTGCAAGTCTTCATGATGTGGGGAATCCGTCCAGGCGGCGGGCGTCCGCAAATGGGAGCCAAAGGCGAGAGACTATACGCTGCATGTGGCCGACCGTGCACTGCAGCCCGCGCGAGGCGGGCAGCCCGTCACACCGTGTTCATCGTATCGACCGGGGGTAGTCCCACGAACCGGCGCCGCAACAGGTCGGGCAGTTTGAGCTGAGGCTGCATGCCTGGCACTGGTTGGCTGCGAGCCGTGCGAGCAACGCCAACGGCGAGGGTTTGCCCTAATACGGGTATTCCCGTATAGTCGCGATCCTCGATTATACAGCCGTCCTCTCACTCGCTGGCGTCCTCGGCCTATCCGATGGCACCGGCTCCTTCCGAGTGCGGCGCGTTCACTTCAGGTTTTCAGCATGATGAAGCTCCTCAGCGCGGCGCTTGCCGTGACGCTGCTCGCATTCCTGTCTCCGCAGTCCTTTGCCGCCCATCCTGGTCAAGTGCAGACCGGTATCGCCTCTTACTACCACGACAGCCTCCACGGCAATCGGACCGCCAGCGGTCAGATCTACGACAAGAACCAACTGAGCGCTGCCCACAAGACCCTGCCCCTTGGCAGCCGTGTGCGCGTCACGGACAAGCGCACCGGCAAGAGCGTGGTTGTGCGGGTCAATGACCGCGGCCCCTTCGTCAAAGGACGCATCATCGATCTGTCGCGCCGGGCCGCGACGGAGCTCGGCATCATCCGTCGAGGCGTCACCCCCGTGAAGGTGGAAGTCCTGAGCGTGACAGGACGGCGTGGGGCGTAACGGCAAGAGACCGGCAGTGGGCGATACGACCTCAATCTGCACGCTCGCGGGTTTGCGACCGCACTCTCAGGAAGAGAGATGGCTGCGCAGCCAGGCTTTGTTCGACGTAGCGTGCCTTCTACGACGCCATGTCGCCATGATATGGACCAGAGCGGGAGGAAGAACGCAAGGATTACAAAAATCAGGGCGACAGCCAGCAAGCCACTCTAGGCAGGTGCCCAATAGCCATACCGCGCATCGAAGACGCCGCTGAGCAGGATGAAGAGTAGCCAGCTCGCGAGGTAGGCAGCTGGCAGAGAAACGACCGTTGCCTGAACGAAGTAGAAGATCGCCCATCGCCCGCAGGCCGCCCGTCTGATCCGCCAGACCCGGCCGCGCGATCGCCCGTAAACCGTAGCGGTCGAGCTGGCGGTGGAAGAAGCCGACATGTGCCGCCGCGCCCGGATAGCGCCCCGCGGGTTAGGTGATGATCGTCTCGAGGATGCCGAGCCCGACTGCCGACTCGCTCGCATGGGGTCGGCTGCCAAGACGCGCGCACTGCGCTGGCAGCCATTGGTTCCGGCAACATACCCGGCAATAGGTCACGATCAAACGGAACCAGCGGTCACTTTCCGCCGGAACGGCGGTCGCGTCCAAGCGGAATCGGTGGCCATGATGGGCCGGAATACGCCCCCCGCCGCGATCGGCGGGTGGAAGGCGAGGAGGCAGGCCCGTGCCAGGGGTGCCTCGTGTGATGCCAACGGCATCCGAGCCGTCCCGGGACGGCGCTCCGACGCGCTCTGTGCACGGGACCGGCAGAAGCGTCAGGAAACGCAGGAAGCGAGCCCTAGGCCGGCGCGACTGCGGCTCCAGCTCACCAGCACACTGCAGGGTTCAACCTTCCACACTTCGACATCACTCATCCCGCCCCATTTGCTCCCTCAGCAGGTCGCCGAAGGTCCCCATGCCGTCGTCGGGCTCGGACGCGTCCTCGCGGCGGGCGCGTGGTCCGCCACCCTTGCCGCGGCGCTCCTGGCCGTAGTCGTCTTCGGTTTCCGGGGCGCCGGTGTCTTCGGCTAGCGAGAGGCCGATGCGCTTGCGGTCCGGCTCCACCTTGAGCACTGTGGCGGTGACATGCTGGCCGGTGCTCACCACTTCGTCCGGGTGGTTGAGGCGGCGGCCGGCGCCGAGCTCGGAGATGTGAATCATGCCTTCTAGGCCCGGCTCCAGCTCCACGAAGGCGCCGAAGGGCTGGGTGCGGGTGATGCGGCCGTCCACCCGGCTGCCAGGCGCGTAGCGGACGGCAACGTCCGACCAAGGGTCTTTGGCGAGGGCGCGGATGGACAGCGCGATCTTCTGGGGACGCTTGGGGTTACCGGTGGCCTCGATGCGCAGCACCTGTACTTCGATGTCTTGCCCCATGCTCAGCAGGTCTTCCGGATGGCGGATGCGCGTCAGCGACATCTCGCTGATGTGCACCATGCCCTCGACCCCGCCCAAGTCAACGAAGGCGCCGAAGTCCTTGATGCCCACAACCTTGCCATTCAGTACGGCGCCCTCCTGCAGCTGCTCCTTCAGCGCCTCGGCCTGGGCGGCGCGCTCCGCCTCCAGTAACGCGCGGCGGGATACCACCAGGTTCAGGCGCTTGCCGGCCTCGAATTTGGTGATTCGGAAGGCGTGGTGCTGACCCACCATGCTGGACAGGTCCTCGACGAACCGGATGTCCGCCTGCGAGGCGGGGCAGAAAGCCCGATGCCCAGCGATGCGCACCTCGAGCCCGCCCTTGGTAGTGCCGGTGATGCTGCCGTCCACGGGCAGGCCCTGCTGGTAGGCGGCCTCCAGCTCCTCGGCGCCATGCAGATGCTTGCCATGCTTGCCGCCCAGGGTAATGGCGCCTGTTTCGGCATCGACGCCGGCGACCACGGCCTCCAGCTCGTCGCCGACGCCGACCTTGAGGTTGCCGTCCTGGTCTCTCAGGTTGGCGATATCCATGGCGCCCTCGGCCTTGCCGCCGAGGTCTACGAACACCTGCTCCTCGCCAATGGCGACCACCTGGCCCTTAACCCGATCACCGGGCTTGGGACGGTCGGCGACGGCCTGCTCTGTCTTCTCCAGCTCCCGTAACAGGGCCTCGAACTCACCTTCTTCTGTCATGCTGGTCTGGCCTGTCTCGGGGGCCGGGCTTGAGTCTCTTCCGTGCGCCGGTGTTGATTAAGCAGTGGCGCTAATGGCTGTGGTGCCCATGCCCGGACGGCACAGGCTGGGGCAGACCACCGCACTCGGTCAGTTCGTCGCGGTAGTCGATGAAATCCTGCAGGTGGGCGATCAGGCGCTCGGCGAGGGCCGCGTCGTCGCTGTACTCGTGCGTGTGGGCATCGGTGCCGTCGGTATGGCTGCCGGTGGCACGGGAGATGGCGAGGTCTGGTGCCACCATCTCAAGCACCACGTAGGCGAGCAGGCCCTCGGCGATGAGCTGGCTCGCCCGGGCGCGCCAGTCCGGCTGAGCGACATCCAGGGCGCTGCGCTCGGCAGGCTCGAGCCGGTCGGTTTGCTCGGCCACCCAGGCGGCGACGAGGCGGCGCTGCTCCGGACCCGATTCGGGCGGAGCGCTGGCGTGGAGCGTAGACATCGGGAGCTTGCGCTGAGGGGCGAAGGGCCTGGCGCTGTGGAATGAGCAAGGCGTCGATTGCCCGTGGATTCTAACCATCCGTAGCGGTGTGGGCTAGCGTTTCTGTGTGACGCTTTGATCCGGGCCAGACGACCGGTGAAAACACGCGCAATGCACCCGCTGAAGTGTCTTACAGCGTGTGCTGCGCCGTCGTGTTTTTCAGCCTCGGTGAAGCATAGTCCGTCAGCGTAGGGACGCCGCAAGGCGCAATAGCCCCTTGAGGTCGATCTTGCCCTGGTGCCGGTAGCCGAGCTGCAGCCGCGGCAGGATGGCGATGCTGCCTTCCAGGCGGTAACGCCAGGGCTGCGGCTTCAGCGCGAGCTTGGGCAAGGTGCGGGCCAGGTGGCGGGCGTCGCTGCTGACCATGACCTCCATGTCAGCCGCCCCCCTCGCCGGCACCCGCCGGTGCAGCATGCCGTCGCCTGCCGCAATGGGCTGCTCCTCCAGCCAGAGCCGGTAGGTCATGGCGAGCACCGGCAGCGGAATCGCATTCGGGTTCTGCACCCGCAAGCCCACGTGCAGGCGCTGCTCGCCGGCGCTGAGCTGACCGGGCCGCACCGAGGTGAGCTTCACGTCCGGCGGCTCGAGGCGACGGATCAGCAGCACAACAGCGACCAGCAGCAGTGCTGCTGCGGCGGCCAAGATCCAGCTCAGCATGCGTGAGGTGCTCCGGCGGTGGTATCAGCGGCCGACATGTAGATCCACTATGGGCACCGACGGCAGCGGCGCCAGGTGCCGCATGGCCCATTTGGTGACCTCGAGCACCGGCACGATGGTGAAGGCGGCGGCGAGCACCAGCAGCCAGTCCGATAGCGGGAGGGGATAGGTTCCGAAGGCTTTGGAGAGCACGGGCACGTACACGATCAGGCAGAGCAACGTCAGCTCCCAGAGGATGGCGATGTTGAGCCACTTGTTGGCGAAGGGTCGGCGCAGGACAGAGTCCCGGTCCGACCGGAAGTTGTAGGCCTTGAAGAATTGGATCAGCACCAGCGAGAGAAAGGTCATGGTCATGGCATGCATCAGGGCCTCATCACTGTCCAGTCCAAGGGCCGCGCCATTGTTCAGCTCGTAGACAAACAGCGATACATTGACGATGGTCGACCAGGCGCCGCCCACCAGCATCAGCCAGACGACTGTCGGCGTGAAGATGCCCGCCTTTGGGTCCCGCGGCGGGCGGCGCATCAGGTCTTCCTCCGGTGGGTCCACCGCCAGCGCCAGGGCCGGAAGGCCGTCGGTGGCGAGGTTGACGTAGAGGATCTGGACCGCGGACAGAGGCAGCGGCAGTCCCGCCAAAGTGGCCACGGCCATGAGGCCGATCTCGCCGATGTTCGACGAGAGTAGGTACATCAGGTATTTCTTGATGTTCGAGAAGATGCCGCGGCCTTCCTCCACCGCGCCGACGATGCTTGCGAAGTTGTCGTCGGTCAGCGTCATGTCCGCCGCCTCGCGCGACACGTCGGTGCCGGTGATGCCCATGGCGACACCGATGTCCGCACGCTTGAGCGCCGGCGCGTCGTTGACGCCGTCGCCGGTCATGGCGCAGACGTGGCCGCGGGCTTGCCAGGCGCTGACGACGCGCAGCTTGTGCGCTGGGCTGACGCGGGCGTAGACCTCGATGTCGTCGATCGCGGCTTCGAGGTCCGCAGCGCTCATAGCGTCCAGTGCGCGGCCGATGACCACGCGTCCCTCCCGCAGGATGCCGAGCTCTCGGGCGATGGCGGCGGCGGTCTCGGGGTGGTCGCCGGTGATCATGATGGGGCGAATCCCGGCATGCTCGCAGTCGGCGATGGCGGCTTTGGCTTCATCCCGCGGCGGGTCGATCATGCCGACGAGGCCCAGAAAGACCATGTGGTGCTCCGCATCTGCCTTCTCCGCACCTGGCTTCTCCGCGATGGCGAGCACCCGTAGCGCCCGCTGTGCCAGATCCTTGGCTGCCTGCGCGATGCGCGTGCGGGCGGCCTCGTCCAGCAGCACCTCTTGGGGCTCGTTGGCGCCTGCCGTCAGCATCCGGTCACAGCCGTCGAGGATGACCTCGGCGGCACCCTTGGCATAGGCGACCGTTAGGTCGCGGTCTGCGATGGTCCGGTCCAGGTGCAGCGTGGTCATGCGCTTGCGCTCGGAGCTGAAGGGGATCTCGTCGTGGCGCGGCGCTTCGGCCTCCAGGTCTGCCTTGTGCATGCCGAGCTTGGCCGCGGCCACCACCAGCGCGCCCTCGGTTGGGTCACCGTAAAGCTTCCAGCTGCGTTGCTCCCCATTGGCTTCCTGTTCCACATGCGCATCGCAGGATAGGGCCGCCGCGCGCAGGGTGCGCTCCACCAGGGCGCGTTGTTCCGGAGCATCACTTGGGACATCGATGTCACCCTCCGGTGCATAGCCGCTGCCCGTGACCCGCGTCGCGTGGCCGTCGGTCCAGATGGCGCGCACGGTCATCTCATCGCGGGTCAGGGTGCCGGTCTTGTCGGAGCAGATAACGGACGTGCTGCCCAGAGTCTCCACGGTCGGCAGCCGCCGCACCAGGGCGTGGCGCTCGACCATGCGTTGCACGCCGATGGCCAGCGAAATGGTGACCACCGCGGGCAGGGCCTCAGGCACGACGGCAACCGCCAGGGCCCCCCCGAAGATGAACATCCCCAGCAGCGGCTCCCCGCGCCGCACCCCGAGCCCCGCGCTACGGCCCACCCCGGAGGCCGCGC
>NZ_JAIFKJ010000178.1 GCF_019695415.1 Thiohalocapsa sp. | reverse complement strand
CCGGCTCCGTCTGATTTTTGGGCAGGATGCCCAATAAATCAGCATCTCCTTAGTGGACCCCGGCGCCGACGAGACAGTCCTTAACGCATCCGTCATTTGTGTCGCCCCACATGGGGTTAGCATAGCCGCCCGCAGGCGCAATGACGGGCGTCGCCCGTCGGTGACTGAACCGGAGGTTGCAGCGATGCCGAAGACCGACAAGTCGTCCCAAGCGCAACAGGCTGCGGCGCCGACGGCGCCGCTGGTGTGGCGCTCCGTGGGCGAGGCCGGCATCAGTGATGACCTCGACGAGCACAACGCGGCCGTGGTAGACGCCTTTGCGCGGCTGATCAAAGCCGGCGACAAGGACACCGTCAAGCGCGCCATCAAGCGCTGGCCCCCGCAGCACCTGCTGGCGCTCATTGTACATTTGCCCCTGAAGCGGGCGCGCAAGCTGATTGGCTGGCTCGACAAGCTCCAGACGCGGGTGGTGGCGGAGCTGAACCCCGCATTCCGCTCCGCGCTGTTGGAGGATTGCACCGTGCAGCGCCTGGTGGACGTGCTGGACGGCATGGAGCCGGAGGAGGCCGCCGACCAGCTGGATGACCTGCCGGAGGACGCGCAGGCGCAGGTGCTGCCGAGGCTCAGGGACCGCGCCACAATCGACACCCTGCGCGGTTACGGCGAAGACTCCGCCGGCAGCATCATGAGCCGCAAGTTCGTGGCCGTGCCGCCGGACTGGACCGTGGGCCAGGTGACGCACGAGATCCGTGCCAACGCCCAGGCGATCGAAAAGCTCTATGCCGTGAACGTCGTCGACGGCGACCAGCGGCCCGTGGGCTATCTGCGTCTGCGCGACCTCCTGCTCTCGCCCAAGGACGCACTGGTCTACAACGTCATGAACACGGACTTCATCGCCGTCGGGCCGGACACCGACCAAGAGGAGGTCGCCAAGATCGCTGATCGCTACGAGCTCTCCGTGGTGCCGGTGGTGGACGCCGACGGCCGGCTCATCGGCCGTATCACGCCCAAGCAGCTGCGCCGGGTGCTGCGGGAAGAGGCCGAGGAAGATCGCAACCTCATGGCCGGGCTGCCGGCCGATACGCGCCCGGACGAGTCCATCGCCCGCATCGTGCGTGGGCGCATCCCCTGGCTGCTCATCGGGCTCGCCGGTGCGAGCCTGTCGGCAACGGTGGTGGGCGCCTTTGAAGACCAGCTGGCCCGAGCCGCGATCCTCGCGAGCTTCATCCCCATCGTCATGTCGATGGCCGGCAACGCCGGCATCCAGGCCAGCACCGTCGCCGTGCAGGGGCTCTCCACCGGTACGGTCAAGTTCGGTGATCTCGGCTGGCGGTTGGTCAAAGAGCTGCTGGCGGCTCTGGCCAACGGCGCCATCGCCGCCTTGGTGCTGTTGGCATTGGTGATCGGCGTCGCGCAGGTGACAGCGTTCGACGCGCCCCTGGTGCTCGCCGCGAGTGCGGGCCTGTCGCTGCTCACGGTCGTGGTGGTGGCGGTGACCGTTGGGGCCACCATTCCCATCCTGCTGGACAAGCTCGGCATCGACCCCGCTATGGCCACCGGCGTCTTCATCACGACCGGCAACGACATCCTGTCGGTGATGATTTTCTTCCTGATGATGTCGCTCTTCTACCTGCCCCTCCTACCCTAGCGACAAATCACGGGGACGGTATACTGAATTCCCTGGAGCGGCGATGCTGCCGCATGCTAGCCTTGCAGAATACTCACAGCCCCTTCGCCCGCCGTGCCCGACCCCGAGCTGCTGAACCAACTCCTGCGCCTGCTGGCCTCGCTCACCGAAGAGTCCGAGGGCTACCTGGAGCGGGAGGATGACTCCCAGCTCTGGTACAACCGCGGGTATGCCAACGGCATGGCGGCCGCGCTCACGGCCCTCGGCCATGGCGACGCCGTCACCCGTACCATCGAGCCAGACCCCTATGATCAGGCCCGCGACCAGCAGCACCTGCCCTGGGGCAAGGCCTATGAGCACGGTCGGGACATGGGGGAGCGGGAGACCTACGAGGTGTTCTGACGCGTCCTCCGCCCTCAGCCCTCGCGTCATGGGTTGGCGGCTTCTGAGGTGATGGGACCCGCTTGCAAGACGCCCCCAGCTGAACCGCCGCGCCGAGAACAGACACCCATGCCCAAGCTCGTCTCCTTTAACATCAACGGTATCCGCAGCCGTCCGCATCAGCTGGAGGCCATCAAGGCCAAGCATGATCCGGACGTCATCGGCATCCAGGAGTCCAAGGTGGCGGATGATGCCTTTCCGCTGGAGATGATCCAGGGGCTGGGCTATGAGCCCCATTATCACGGCCAGAAGGGGCACTACGGCGTCGCGCTGCTGAGCAAGGCGGCGCCTCTGGATATCTGCAAGGGGTTTCCCAACGACGGCGAGGACGCCCAGCGCCGCGCCATTACGGGCAAGTTCACCCTGGCGGACGGCGAGACGGTCACCGTCATCAACGGCTACTTCCCGCAAGGCGAGAGCCGCGACCACCCTATCAAGTTTCCAGGCAAGGAAAAGTTCTACACCGACTTGGGCACGTATCTGCGCGAGCGTTACCGCCCGGAGGAGCCACTCATCGTCATGGGTGACATGAACGTGGCGCCGCTCGACGCCGACATCGGCATCGGCGAGGACAACGCCAAGCGCTGGCTGCGCACCGGCAAGTGCAGCTTCCTGCCGGAGGAGCGGGACTGGCTCCAGTCCATCATGGACTGGGGGCTCATCGACGCCTACCGCGTCGTCCATCCGGCTGTCACCGACCGCTTCAGCTGGTTCGACTACCGCTCCCGGGGCTTCGAGCGCGAGCCCAAGCGGGGGCTCCGCATCGACCTGATCCTGATCACCGAGCCCCTGCGCGCACGTCTGCGGGACGCGGGCATCGACTACGACATCCGCGGCCTCGCGAAGCCCTCCGACCACTGCCCGGTGTGGATCGAGCTGGCCTGAGACGGCGCGCTCACGGAACGCTGCGAAAGCGCGACACAGCAAGGAGAGAGCTCGCGCAGAGACGCAGAGGCGCAAAGCCCAGAAAAGAGAACGGGCCGGTTGAATGACTATGAGGCCGAGTCCGGTTCCGGCCCTGTGCCTTTGCCTAAATTCAGTATAACGTCCCCAGATCGTATAACGTCCCCGTATCTTGTCGAGGTCAAATGGGGGGCTGATGGGGATGGCTTAGGTCCCGCAGAAGGTCTGGTGCACTACCTCGTGCTCTTGCGGCGGCTGGCGGTATTCGGCTTGCTCCGGGTGATCGTCATAGGGGCGGGAGACGACCGCGAGCAGGCGCTCCAGCGGGGCCAGGTCGCCGCGCTCGGTGGCGGCGTCGATAACTTCCTGCACACGGTGGTTGCGGGGGATGTAGGCGGGGCTCAGGGCGCGCATGCGGGCCTGGCGCTCAGCATCGGGCTCGCGCTGCCGGGTCAGGCGCTCGCGCCATTGCGCGGCCCAGGTGTCGAAGGCGGCGGGGTCCGTGAAGCCGGCGCGCACGGGCTCCAGGGTGGCCGGATCATCCGGGCGCGCGTCGGCGAGCAGCCGGAAGGTGTTGGTGAAGTCGGCGCGATGCTGGGCCATGCGCCCGAGCAGATCCGTCACCAGCTCGTCGTCGGCGCCGGTGTCCGTGCCGTCATCCATGACGCCGATCTTCGCGCGCAGGCCGCCGTAGTAGGCGGGCTCGAACGCCTTGCCGTACGCGTCCAGGGCGGATCTGGCCTGGGTCTTGGCGGCCTCCATGTCTTCCTCGGTGTCGGCGGCAAGCAGGGGCAGCAGGCAGTTGGCGAGCTGGGTGAGGTTCCACAGCCCAATGCTCGGCTGCTGGCCGTAGGCATAGCGGCCAAAGCGGTCGATGGAGCTGTAGACCTGGTTGGGGTCGTATTCGTCCATGAAGGCGCAGGGGCCGTAGTCGATGGTCTCGCCGGAGAGCGCCATGTTGTCGGTATTCATAACGCCGTGGATGAAGCCCACCAGCAGCCAGCGGGCGATGAGCTCCCCTTGGCGGGCGGCGATGGCGGCGAGCAGGTCGGCATAGGGCGCGTCGCTCTCGGCCAGCTCCGGGTAGTGGCGCTGGATCAGATAATCCGCGAGGGTGCGCACGGCGTCGGTGTTGCCGCGGCGGGCGAAGTACTCGAATGTGCCGACCCGGATGTGACTGGCGGCGACGCGGGTGAGGATGGCGCCGGGCTCCGGGCGCTCGCGGAACACGGGCTCGCCGGTGGCTACCATGCCCAGCGCGCGCGTGGTGGGGATGCCGAGCCCGTGCATAGCCTCGCCCAGGATGTACTCCCGCAGCACGGGGCCCAGCACGGCGCGGCCGTCGCCTGAGCGCGAAAAGGGCGTGCGCCCGGCGCCCTTCAGCTGCACGTCCCGGCGGCGACCCTGGCGATCGACGACCTCGCCGAGCAGGATGGCGCGCCCGTCCCCCAGGCTCGGCACGAAGTTGCCGAACTGGTGTCCGGCATACGCCATGGCGATGGGCTTCGCGGTCTCCGGCAGGCGGTTACCGGCGAGCATCGCGACACCGTCGCTGCTCGCGAGCCAGTCCGCGTCCAGCCCCAGCTCGTCGATCAGCGCGTGGTTCAAGCGCAGCAGGTAAGGCTCGGGCACCGGCGTCGGCGGGATCTCCGCGTAGAAGTGCCCAGGCAGCTCGGCGTAGCTGTGCTCGAAGGGTGGCAATGGTGCAGCGGCAGAGGCGGTGGGGGTCATGCGAAGTCCTGCGGGTCTTTCGGCCGAAATTTCCGAGACAAATACTCAGGCTTTCCCGACAAGGTGCGGACACCTAAGCGACGGCGCAATGCCGGTGGTGGTGCCCGCCGTTGGCCGTAGCCCTCTGCTTATCTGGGCTGGGAGGATGCGCAAAGCGCCGGCGTGCGCATCATCCTCTACTCATCCGCCGCCGGGTCGGCCACGCACCCAGCGCAGGTCTAGGCACTCCCCAATCGCCGCACACAGGGCCTCCTGCTCCACGGGCTTGAGCACAAAGGCGTCGAAGCCGAGCTCCGCGACATCCGACGGCTCCGGCAGTGGGGAGGCGGACGCAGCGATGACCGGCAGCCCCGGCTGCTTGATGCCTTCGCGTAACTGGCAACTGGCCGCATAGCCGCAGACCTCCGGCATGCGCAGGTCGACGATCACCAGGTCCGGCGGCTCGCGGCGGGCGCTGGCCAGTGCCGCGTCGGCCTTGCCCGCCGCTTTGGCCTCGACACCCAGATGGCCGAGGAGACCGGCCATCCCCCGCCGATTCCCATGGCTGTCATCGACGATCAGGATCCGCCGCCGCGGGCCCTCGTAGCCAACGATGGGGGCTTGCTGCGCGTCGTTGCCGACCTCCGCGGGTGCCCCTGCGACCAGCCCCACGGGCAGTCGGAGACGGAAGCAGCTGCCTTGCCCGGGTGTGCTGTCTAGGCTCAGCTCTCCGCCCAGCACGCTCGCGAGCTCTCGGCAAATGGCGAGTCCGAGGCCACTGCCCGCCTGGGTGTGATGGAATTGCTCGAAGGGCGCGAATAGGCGCTCGCGATCGGCCTCCGCGATGCCGCAGCCGGTGTCCG
>NZ_JAIFKJ010000368.1 GCF_019695415.1 Thiohalocapsa sp. | reverse complement strand
TGAGCGATTCTCTAGACGCCAAGCATGATCATCGCTGACACCGGTTTCTGGCTGGTGCTCGCGAACCGGCGCGATCGGCATCATGCGGCGGCCCGGGCTTGGCTTGCCGGGTCCGATGAGGGACTCGTGTGCACATGGCCCGTGGTGACCGAGTGCTGTCATCTGTTGTTGGCGCGCTTGGGCGCGCACGCCCAAAACAGCTTTGTTGCCAGCCTGCGTCAAGGCGCCTGTGAGTTATTCGCCGTAGGGCGCGAGCACCTGCCGCGTGCCGAACGGCTGATGCGGGACTACGCGGACCTGCCCATGGATTTCGCCGATGCATCGCTCGTGATCCTGGCTGAGTCTCTTGGACACGGGCGCATACTGTCCACCGACGAGCGGGATGTCCGAGCCTATCGTTGGCAGCGACATGAGCCGTTCCAGAATCTGCTCCTTCCGGATGGCAGCGCGGAAGCCTGAGCTTCGGCTCAAAGCGCCGGCCCCTGGCTGGATGTTGTCGGCCCGTCCAACAGCAATGCGAGTCGCTCTCGGTTGCCGCACCCTATGCGCCGCCCGGCTTGCGGTAATCCCTCGGCGTCACGCCGAACCGGTGCTTGAACGCCGTGCCGAAGTCGCTTGCCCGCTTGAAGCCGATTGCCTCGGCGATCTGCTGAATCTGCTGGTTGGTGGTGTCGAGCAGCTCCTGGGCACGAACGAGGCGCTGCTCGCGCAGGTACTCGAAGGTCCTCATCATGTCCAGCAGGATCAGGTCAGGGCCGGCCCGCACGGCCTTGCGCAGGCCGTCGGCCCCGTCACGGGCGATCGGGGTCTCGAAGCCCAATTGGTCAAGCTCGGCGACGATGGCGCGGAGCTGGACCGGCTCGTCGTCGATGATGAGGATGCTGGCCGGACGTGGCGGAGCTGTCTGCTGTATGGAAATCGGGAGATCTTGCCGACCTGTCGGCTGAACCCTCGGCGACGGTTGCGCCGGGGATTGGACCGTCCAACCGGCGGCGCAGTGCAGTCCGTCCGGACGAGGGGAGTGGCCACCCGCGCGCCGGGGGCTCGATGCCCGCGGCGCGCGATCCGTGGCGCCGAGGTAATGTCGCGCACCGCGGAGCACATTGGCCCTCTCACCCGGGCCGCGACCGGGTTGGTGGACGCTTCGCTGCACCCATCAAGCCTACCTACCGCCGCCCGTCAATCGATGCTCATCTCCGGGCGGTAGTTGGCGATCGGCGCGGCACCGAGCCGAGTGCCATCGCCCAAGAGCCCAAGATCGCCGTAGCCGGCCTCGCGAATTGCGCCTGGCCCGTTGTTGCTCGGACTCGTTCGATCAAAAAGGGCTCTGACCCCTTTTCTCCGCGGTGGCGGGCAGCGGTGGGTTGCCGCGGCGGAGACTCCAGGTTAGTGCAGAACCCTGCCAACCCGTGCAGGCGCTGAGTGCGCTGTGGTTAAATGCCCGCATGCAAACGTCGCCTGACATGCCATGAACGAGCAGACCGCGTCCGCCACGGCCCCCCGGCGCGCCGTCGAGGTCGAGCGCAACACCCTGGAGACCCAGATCCGCATCACGCTGGACTTGGACGGCACCGGCGAGGGCCGCTTCCGCACCGGGGTGCCCTTTCTGGAGCACATGCTGGACCAGATTGCCCGCCACGGCATGCTCGACATGGATATCCAGGCCGCTGGTGACCTGCATATCGACGCCCATCACACCGTCGAGGATGTGGGTATCACGCTCGGGCAGGCACTGGCGAAGGCCCTCGGCGACAAGCGCGGCATTCGCCGCTACGGCCACGCCTATGTGCCCCTGGACGAGGCGCTGTCCCGCGTGGTGGTGGACCTCTCCGGGCGGCCCATGCTCACCTACAACGTCG
>NZ_JAIFKJ010000573.1 GCF_019695415.1 Thiohalocapsa sp. | reverse complement strand
CAAGGGCCGGGGGTCCAAGGATGGTGGGCGTGGGCGCGGGGGGCGGACGGCGAGGGTGGGCGGTGTCGTGTGCGTGGGCGAGGAGCAGGCCTGGCTTAGGTGGCAGCCGTTGCTTTTCAGGGTGGAAGCCAGCACCCGGCGGCGCACAGCGTCGGCAACGCGGCGACACTCGGCGGCGGAGCTGTCGATGGCGCTTGCGGAGGGGCTGCCTGGAACGGCGGCTTCGGACATAAGTCTCTCGGTCGGCAAGGGTTGCGGCTGCTCAGTCGGTGCGGCGCGGGCGTGTGGCCAGGTACAGCAGTGGCCCGAACAGCGGCACGTGCTGCCAGCCGGGGGCCTGTCCCAGCCCGCGACGACGGCGGTCCGTACCGCTGGCCAGGTGCAGGGCTGTGGTCAGTGCGATCAAGTCTGCGCTCATCACGGCGATGAACTGTGAGTCTGCAAACTGCTGTGCGAACGCCGCCGCACTGCCGGCGACCACCGCGAAGCCCACCAGGCCGAGCCCGATGGCTAGAAGAATCCAGCCCGCCACCCGTGAGCCGATAGCCTGCACAAAAGCGTTTGGTGCCCCCCTCAGCGGCGCTTCGGCATTGCGCAGCACCAAGTAGGGCAACAGGATGATACCGCCCAGAAAGTACGCGCCGATGGCGAAGGGCCAGGGGGTCACGGGCGATGCGGGGCGGCCAGGGTCAAAGAGCAGGATGGCCAGAAAGGCCGTCGGCAGCACGCCGAGCAAGTTGAACACGGCAATGGCGATTGGATCGACGCGGCCCGTGTCGGCCATCGCCAGTGCCGTGACCTCTCCGAGAAAGTCCGCAGGCGGCGGCGGCGAGAAGAAGAGCCAATAGCCCACCAGCGCAAGCCAGAGCCCGGCGTAGACGAAGCGCTCCAAACGCATGGTTGCCGGTTAGCGCGTCAATGCTGCGGGAAGCGCGTTGCCAGCGGCTACCGCTCAGTCGCCCTGCGCCGAGAGCGCCTGCCCCGTGGTACCGGCGCTCTCCGGACCCAGCAGCCACAGGTAGGCGGGTACCGCCGCGTCCGGCTGCGGCAAGGTGTTCGGGTCCTCGCCCGGGTAGAGCTGGCGGCGCTGCGCGGTGCGCAGAATGCCCGGGTCCAGGCTGTTGACCCGGATGCGAGTGCTGTCGCGTGTCTCTTCGGCGAGGACCTGGGTGAGCCCTTCGATGCCGAACTTCGCCGCCGCAAAGGCGCCCCAGTAGGCGAGCCCGCGACGGCCCACGCGGTCCGACGTAAACACCACAGAGGCGTCCTCTGCGGCCCGCAGCAGCGGCAGGCAGGCCTGTGTGAGCAGGAAGGGTGCCGTTAGGTTCAGGCGCGTGACCCGCTCCCATTCTTTGGCGTCATAATCGTCGATGCGGCTCAGAAAGGGCACGTAGGTGGCGCAGTGCACCAGACCGTCCAGGCGCCCGAACTCATCACCCAGCGTCGTCGCCACACCCAGGCAGAGCTGTTCATCGGCCTGCTCCAGGTCCAGCGGCAGGCTCGCGGGCTCCGGGCTGCCGTCGGCTTCGATCTCGTCGTAAACCGTCTCCAGCTGACCTTCATCCTTGGCGCAGAGCACCACAGTGGCGCCACAGCGGGCCGCACCGCGGGCCACCGCCCGGCCGATGCCCTCGACAGCGCCGGTCACCAGAATGACGCGGTCACAGAGCAGGTCGGGGCTGGGGTCGTAATCCTGCATGGCACTGGCTGTGTGATGGCGATCCAAAGCCCGTTAGGCTACCACTTCGGCGCCCAGGCACCCATGTGGAAACGCAATGGCAGCGGGCGGCGCATGGCTCGCCAAGAGGGCGCGAGTGACGGGTATATCTTGGCGGCGCGTTGGGGCAGACCGGGCGCGGCGGCTGCGGCACCCGTTCAGCCCACTGTGCAGACTTGCACCCGCAAGCGCAGCCCGCGCCGAGAGAGGGGATGATTGAAGTCCACGCGCACCGTGTCCTCGCCCACGGCCAGCACCGTGCCCGGCGTCTCTTGTCCACCCGGGGTATCGAAGGCGATGACCTGACCCGGCTCGGCCGTGAAGCCCTGGGGCAAGTCCGCGAGCGGCAGCTCGTGCACCAGCTCGGGGTCGGGAGCGCCGAAGACGGCAGCGCCCTCCGCGAGTGCCTGGGTGTCGCTGCCTTCTGGCAAGTCCAGCAGGAGCTCTTCGAGTCCTGGCGCCAGCGTGCCGTCGCCCAGCGTGAAGGTCAGGGGCTCGCCGTCGAAGCTCGACAGCACCTCGGTCCCGTCCTCCAGCGTCAGCGACAGGTGCAGAGTGACCCGGCTCTGCGGGCCGATGCGGGGAAGGTCTGCGGGCATGGGCGCCGGAGTGATGGGACCTGCCCGACCGGGCGCCCGGGGGCACCGCTCAAGCGAGCAGTTCTTGAGTCACGAACAGGTAGCCGATGCTGACGGTGACAACGGCGACCGTCAGGTAAGGTATCAGCAGGCAAACACCGGGGAGATCGTTGCAGACCCGGCTCAGACGGCAAAGCTTGCAGTTCTTCATGGCGCCACTCCTCAACGCATGCTCGCCGCCCCATCTGCTCAGCGCCGGGATTGGCTTTGATGCACTGCGAACCGATCTTGCCAGCACGCTTGCAGGCGTGACTGGTGGTTAATACCGACAACATTGGTAAGTTTCGCCTGCCTTCGGTAGGAAATCAAGGGTCACCTGACAGGCCATCCGGCACCTGACTCCGATGACAACCAACTCACCCCGACCTGCACGACGCAGACGACAACACAAGCGATGACTCAGCCCGCACAGACCACCCGCGACCGCGCCACCGCCACCCTGGAGCACACCCCGCAGGTGGGGTTCGTGAGCCTCGGCTGCCCCAAGGCCACTGTGGACTCCGAGCGCATCCTGACGCAGCTGCGCGCGGAAGGCTACGGCATCTCGCCGGACTACGACGGAGCCGACCTCGTCGTGGTGAACACCTGCGGCTTCATCGATGCAGCGGTGGACGAATCCCTGGCCGCCATTGGCGAGGCCCTGGACCAGCACGGCAAGGTGATCGTTACCGGCTGTCTCGGCGCCCGCGCCGAGCTGATTCAGGAGAGCCACCCCCGAGTGCTCGCAGTCACGGGGCCACACGCCTACGACGAGGTCATGGACGCGGTACACCTGCACCTGCCGCGGCCCGTGCCCCACCCAGCGCAGCCGTTCACGAGCCTGCTGCCGGAGACGGGCATCAAGCTCACGCCCGCGCACTATGCCTACGTCAAGATCTCAGAGGGCTGCAATCATCGCTGCAGCTTCTGCATCATCCCGAGCATGCGCGGCGACCTCGTCAGCCGCCCCGTCGGCGCCGTGATG
Source organism: Thiohalocapsa sp. (assembly GCF_019695415.1). Taxonomy (GTDB): domain Bacteria; phylum Pseudomonadota; class Gammaproteobacteria; order Chromatiales; family Chromatiaceae; genus Thiohalocapsa. The sequence goes on along the minus strand of NZ_JAIFKJ010000573.1, from coordinate 2,252 downwards.
GCCGAGGCCGCAAGGCTGGTGGACGGCGGCGTGCGCGAGCTGCTGATCATCTCCCAGGACACGAGCGCCTACGGGCTCGACCTCAAGTACCGCATGGACTTCTGGCAGGGCAGGCCGCTGCGTACCGACATCGAGACACTGGCCCGCAGCCTGGGTGAGCTGCCTGCCTGGGTGCGGCTGCACTACGTCTACCCCTACCCGCATGTGGACCGCCTCGTCCCGCTGATGGCGGACGGCCTTATCCTGCCTTACCTCGACATGCCGCTTCAGCACGCGAGTCCTGGCGTGCTCAAGGCCATGCGCCGGCCGGCCGCCGCCGAGAAGGTGCTGGAGCGCCTCGGCCAGTGGCGGCGTATCTGCCCGGAGCTCGTCATGCGCAGCACCTTTATCGTCGGCTTCCCGGGCGAGACAGAGGCAGACTTCGACACGCTGCTGGCGTTTCTGCACGAGGCCCAGCTCGATCGCGTCGGCTGCTTTGCCTATTCGCCTGTCGCCGGCGCCGCCGCCAACGACCTGCCGGACGCCGTGCCGGAGCCCGTCAAAGAAGAGCGTCTGGAACGCTTCATGGCTGCCCAGGCCGAAATCAGCCGCGCTAAGCTCAGCGCCCGCATCGGCCAGCGCCTCACCGTCCTCGTGGACGAGGTGCTGGAGGACCAGGTCATCGCCCGCAGCTATGCGGACGCACCGGAGATCGACGGCAATGTCCTGATCCGCGGCGCCTGGGACCTCTCGCCGGGCGATTTCATCGAGGTGGATGTCACCGGCAGCCTGGAGCATGACCTCGTCGGCGAGCCCGTCTGCGATTGAGCGCCGGCCATCCCGCGCACAGCGCCTTGCGGTTGCATTGCCGTCTTCCAGCGCGCGGCGGGGGTCCTCGCAGCACCACCATTGCCGCGTCTACAGTGGCCGCCGCACATACTGGCTCAGCGACAGTCGATCAGCACCTTGAGCACACCAGGCTGCGCCGCCCGCTGCAGCGCGGCCTCGGCGTCCGCCAGCGGGAAGCGGTCGTCGATGAGGGGCGTCGGGTCCACCAGGCCGTGTGCCAGCAGCCGCAGCGCCGGCGCAAAGGGCCCGCAGCGGGAGCCGACGACGGTAATCTCGTCCACCACCAGCGCCGCCAGGTCCACCGGCACCGTACCGGCATAGGTGCTCTTCAGCACCAGCGTCCCGCCGGGGCGCAGCGCCCGACGCGCCAGAGCAAGCCCGCCCGGGGCGCCGGTGGCCTCCACCGCGACGTCGTAACTGCCCGCGCCGACATCATCCTCTGAGACCCAGCGGATCCCGTCCGCCGTGAGCAACGCCCGCTGGCGTTCCCTCCGGGCCGCAACCATCAGGTCGCAGCCCGTGAGCCGCAGTACCCGGGCGATGAGCTGACCCAGCCGACCGGCTCCCACCACCAGTACCCGCTGCCCCGGGCGCACATGCACCTGCCGGGTGATCTGCAGCGCCGCCGCCAGCGGCTCTGTGAACACGGCGGCTTCGTCGGGCACGTCATCCGGGACCGCTTGCAGGTTGGCGAGCGGCAGCGTGAGATACTGCGCAAAGGCGCCATCGCGCCCGCGAATGCCCAGCACCTCCCGCCGCTCACAATGACTGCTGCGCCCGGCGCGACATTGTGCGCAGCGCCCGCAGACGACGTTGATCTCCCCGACGACGCGCTGGCCCTCCCGCTGCGGAGCGTCCGGCGCTGCGACGATCTCGCCGACGAACTCATGGCCCATGATCCCGCAAAAGGACACATACCCGCGCAGGATCGCGAGGTCCGTGCCGCAGACACCGGCGAGCCGGACACGCACCAAGGCCTCGCCAGGTGCCGGCGTGGGCACGGACAGGTCGGTGCGCAGTGAAGGGGCATCTTCCAGCCGAAGCCCCCGCATGTCCTGGGGTGCGGCCGTCGGCGGGTGCGAGGTAGCGGTCCGAATACTCATGGTCTTGGGTGGGTACTCGTCTCAGGGTCCGTAGACCGAACTTCGACATGGCCGGAGCAGGCTCGCGCTGCGCGTGAGCTAGAGGCGAAGACTTCGATGTTGCACCCGACGGCGAGCAGCATCAGGGCCAGGATATTAGATGTAGGCACGGACCGTCAGGCGGCAGTGTCTCTGAATGGCGGCGTCGCCCTCGTCCGCCGTCGACTTGGGCACAGGCGTTGCGGCCGCAGCTGCGTCAGGAGCCGGAGCCGAGGGCGGATCCGATTTCAGCACCACCGCGGACGCCGCGCTCGCCTGCGGGGACTCGGTGCCCACTTTGCC
>NZ_JAIFKJ010000619.1 GCF_019695415.1 Thiohalocapsa sp. | reverse complement strand
GGGAGCCTGCAGGTCGTCTCCGGGTGTGTGGCGTGCGTCGAGGCCAAGGACGGTACGTGTGCGTGGGGTGGCCCGAGAACCACAGGTGCGGCCTGGGGCGCCGCGGGGCGGGCCTCGCCGGATGTCGATCGGGGCGAGCGGCCGGAGCTGCCGCCTATGGTGACGCCGGGCGCCACCCCGCCCGCGGCCCCCGCCGCACCGACAGGCCCGCCTGCGCCTGTTGGACCCGGCCCTGCGCCGACAAGCAGCCCGACCCCCTGAGCCCAGACCCAATGCTGCCGGTCATCGCCCTGGTGGGGCGGCCCAACGTCGGCAAGTCGACGCTGTTCAACCGCCTGACGCGCAGCCGGGACGCGCTGGTGGCGGACTTCCCGGGCCTCACCCGAGACCGCCAGTACGGCATCGGTCAAATCGGACCACGGCGTTATGTCGTGGTGGACACAGGCGGCATCAGCGGGGGCGACGGTGTCGAGGCGTTGATGGAGCGCCAGGTGCAGCAGGCGATTCACGAGGCGGACCACCTCTTGTTCCTGCTCGACGCCCGAGACGGCGTCACCGCCGGCGATCTGGACATCGCCGCGGCGCTGCGTCGCACCGGCAAGCCCCTGACGCCGGTCGTGAATAAGATCGACCACCAGGCGGAAGACGTCGCCGGCGCCGAGTTCCACAGCCTCGGCATCGGCGATCCATGGCTCATCTCCGCCGCCCAGGGACGTGGCGTGGCCGCGCTGATGGCGCAGGTTTGCCCGAGGTTGCCCGACGCCGCCGAGGACGTCGCGGCCGAAGATGAGTCGCGTACGCGCATCGCTGTTGTCGGCCGCCCCAACGCCGGCAAGTCCACACTCATCAACCGCATCCTCGGCGAGGAGCGCGTGGTGGCCTTCGACAGCCCAGGCACCACCCGCGACAGCATCGCCATCCCCTTCGATGTCGAAGGGCACCGCTACACCCTCATCGACACGGCAGGCATGCGACGCCGCGCGCGCATCGCCGACGCGGTGGAGAAGTTCAGCGTCATCAAGACCCTGCAGGCGATTGAGGCATGCCACGTGGCATTCTTGGTGCTGGATGCCCAGCTCGGCATCGGTGAGCAGGATGCAACGCTCGCCGGCCATATCGTCGAGTCCGGCCGCGCCTTGGTGGTGGCCATCAACAAGTGGGACGGGCTGGACGCTGAGCAGCGACGCGTTGTGGGCAACGACTATCAGCGCCGTCTCGGCTTTCTCGACTTCGCCGAGGTACACCGTATATCCGCCCTCCATGGCAGCGGTGTCGGCCTATTGCTGGCCGCCGCGGACGCCGCGTACGCCAACGCCACACGCGACCTCCCCACGCCGTTGCTGACGCGCCTGCTCGAGGAGGCAGTGCAGGCGCACCAGCCGCCGCTGGTACGTGGGCGTCGGATCAAGCTGCGCTATGCCCATCAAGGCGGACGGAACCCGCCCATCATCGTCATCCACGGCAACCAGACCGAGTCTCTCCCTGCCGCCTATCGGCGCTACTTGGTGAACCGCTTCCGCAGGGACCTCGATCTTGCCGGTACGCCGCTGCGCCTGGAGCTGCGCTCTGGGGACAACCCCTACGCGGGCAAGCAGAACCGCCTGACGCCCCGACAGGCCCGGAAGCGCCAGCGCCTCAAGGACTTCGTGAGCCGCAAGCGGTGAGCCACCTTCCGCGCGCGGGTCGCGCCCGTGTCCGCCAGCGACACCAACCAGTCAATCGCCCCACCATTCCAGCGCTCTCGGCTTCATCGGCACTTGACTCGTCGATAGCTGCTGCCTCGCGTACCCGTTGCGTCCTGGGCACTGCCGCTGAACGCCACCCGAGGAGAGGATATCAGCGGCAACCCGGGGGCGCGCCACCGGCCCGGTTACCGCGTGGAGACGTGATCCACCGACACACCCAACTCGCCATAGAGGGTAGGCCCATCGCCCGTGACGGCTGCACCGTCGTCGGCAGCCTGCCGCGCAACATGCCCAGCGCAGCCGCTGACCAGGATCAGGCACAGCAGCCCGAGCTTCAAGGTCACGGCGGCGCGCCTCGGCCCTCTACGGCGAGGGTTGGTTGTCGTTTGCATTGCAATGTCTCCAGCACGGCAGCAGGCGTCGGTTCGTGTATCGCGGAGCGGAGCGAGGTTCGAGGGGCGAGGTTCGAGGAAGAGAAAAGGCATCAGCAGGTTGCTCATGCGGCAAACCGAAAACCGGTGTGTGATAGGTATACCTTGGGATGTCAGCCGCCGTCCGCGGTTCCCGCAGCGTCGATCAGGGTCAGCCTATAGACGTGCTCGGTGAGCCAATCCAGGCCGCGCTCGGCGAAGCGCGGACTCTCCGCCAAGGCATCAATGGACGCAAGCTTCTCAGTCAGGAAGCGATCACCGAAGAGTCCCCGCACCTCTGCCTCGCTCACTGCGAAGGGCGGCCCCTGCATCCTGGACTGCGCGTAATCCAAGGTGATCAGCAACGACTTGGGCGGAGCCGTGCCCGGCGCCGCGCTCGCCTGCAGCAGACTCGATAAATGCCGCGCATAAGCCGGGCGCAGGTTCGGCGGCAGCGCGATCAACGCAGCCCGATCGTAAACTGCGTCGATGCTCGCGCCGTGCGCGGCTCCCAGCACATCCACGCTGAGGTCAAAGAAGTCGCCCACCAAGAGCACCAGCTCATCCCTGGCCATGCGTACGAAAGGCGCCGGAGACAGGTCGGTAACCTCCGGCTCGAGCCCGTTCTCGCGGAAGAAGGCCTCGGCAGCAATCGGACTCAGCTCCACCCCCACCACCCGGTGGCCGCGACCAGCGAGCCAAAGCATGTCCAAGCTCTTCCCCGCCAGCGGCACCAGCACGCGGCCATGCGCCGGTACACCGAGGGCTGGCCAGTAGTCCGCGAGGTGGCGGTTGATGGCATCGCTGTGCCAACCGATCTCGCCACGCTGCCAGCGTTGGTGCCAAAATTCAGGGGTCATACGTGTTCCTGTGGGCCTGCCACCCTGCACCCGCGCACACGTTGACAGGGCACGGTGCCGGCGAATCTAGAGCGGAGAGTCGCGAGTTTCGAGGGGCGAGGCTCGAGGAAGAGACAAGGCATCAGCAGGTTGCTCATGCGGCAAACCGAAAACCGGCGTGCGATGGGTATACATTCGGCAGCACCCGTCGCGCGGCGCGAGCTCGCGTAGGCCGCCCGCCCGGGCTACTCGCCAAGCTTGCGAAAACGCAGGAAATAATTGGTGCGCAGTTGAAGGGGCTCGTCGAGGTACTCGAAGCCGGCGCCCTGCACCTCGTCGATGACGGCTTCTCGCCCGGCGCGCACATGTCCCATGACCCAGGGACTGCTGAAGCCGGGTTGGCGACGGAAGTCGACGATGGCGAGCACACCGCCAGGCGCGAGGGCCGCGTGGATCGAGCTCAGCATGTTCCGCGGGTACGCGAAATGGTGGTAGGTGTCCGCCAGAAAGACGAGATCCACACTCCCCGGCGGGAGCTGTGTGCTGCGCTCATCGTTGACGACACCGATCACGTTCTCCACGTGATATTCAGCGGCCCGGTCCTCGATGGCAGCGATGAACGTCGGGGAGATGTCCACCGCATAGACCTTCCCAGACGCACCAACGGACCGCGCGAATAGCATCGTATAGAGGCCGGTTCCGGCACCGACGTCCGCGACCCGCATGCCAGGCTCCAGCCCCAATGCCGCCACCACTTGGAAACGGCGGTCGAACACCTCCCGCCCGGTACGCTCGAAGATGCCCCGCCACTGCTGCACGTCCGCATCCAGATAATGCATATTCATGCTGCGCGGTACGGCCCTGGGCTCCTCGCTCGGCGCAGCGTCAAACGCCGCCTGCACCGCTGGCACGCACAGCAGGATCGCCCACACCCACAGCGCCCAGCATCGCGGATGGGACCTGAACGGCGAAAGTCGTGGGGGAGAGACTCGGACGGGTCGCATGCGGTAGCTGCACGGCACCGCGGTATGCCCGCGGTGCAGCGCTGGGTCGGACTTCAGTTCAAGCGGCTGATGATACGCCGGACGTAGGCCTGCGTCTCGGCATAGGGCGGAATACCACCATGACGCTCGACGGCACCCTCCCCGGCGTTGTAAGCCGCCAGCACGAGCTCGAGGTCGCCGTCGAAGTAGCGCATCAGCCACCGCAAGTACGCCATGCCGCCGCGGACGTTCTGCTCCGGGTCCCAGACATCGCCCACCCCGAAGCGCTCCGCCGTCTCCGGGATGAGCTGCATCAACCCCTGGGCGTTTTTCGGGGATCGGGCCCGCGGATTGAAATTGGACTCCGCCTCGATGACCGCGAGCACGAGGTTCGGATTCAGTCGGTACTCCGGTGCCAGACGCCGCACCATCCGCGCGACACGTCCCTTGGCGGGGTGCTCCCGAGTAATGGACACAGGGGTGGTGCCGCCGCGACCCGCATAACGCATGGGCTGCACGATCCCGCCGTCGGCATTCGCGCGACCACCGTCGGAAAGCAAACAAACCGCAGCCTGCCGCGGCTTGCCCTCGTGGCCAAGACGTTCCAGCATCCGCTTGGCGTGGGGGTCGTTCTTCTGCGCCGCGCGGTAAAACCACGCCGCCGCCAGTGCCTCGTCGCGCGCCCCTGCGCGACCCACCGCATAGATCCAGCCGAGGTGATAATGCGCGGCGGCGTCGCCGCGTGCGGCGGCCTTGCAGTAAAGTCGGATGGCGTGGTCGATATCTCGGTCTACGCCCTCCCCGTGCTCGAAGCGACGGCCCCAGCGCGCAAGCTCACGCGCATTGCCGCTCTTAATGACAGACTCAAATGACGTTGCGACGGCGGGCGGCGCGGCGCTGCCGGCGGCAAGCGCCAGAAGCAGAGTGGCCAGCAAGGAGGGCTGCGGCACGCGCGAGGTATCTCGGCAATGAGCGGCGGCGAATGGACCCATGACGTAACTCGAGCGGTTGGCGGTGTCCGACAGGCCAGGCGGCCTTTCCACAGCAGCCCCGGACCAAGACCTGGTTCAGTAGCGGCACCTGTACACGGCTGCGGCACGCTGGCCTGCCGTTCTCCTGCGGAGCAACCCCCAACCCGGTAAAGGCTTACGAGGCACAGATGATACCTGTTCCAGCTGCATTGCACACGGGACGACTGGTACTGACGCCGGTTGACCCGCTACAAGCTACCGATCGGACGACGATCGTCAAGGCGCTTACAGCAATCCGCCTGCTCGGCGAGCCGCAAGGAGGCGACGCTGACGTTTTCGCAGCAGGCCCGGCCCTCGGAGATCTGGTGGGATTCACCGGGTGTGCGGTGCAGTTCGACGCCGCGACCAACCGCGCCAATGCAGGCGGCAGGCCCTGGCTGCGGATACCGCCCAAGGCCACCGTCCCGCGCCTGCTTTGGGGCCGCAATACGCGGCCGCCTCGCTGCCCGAACTGTGCGGCGCCACTGCGCGGATGGCGTGATCGGCTACCACCCGATCCGGCCATGACTGCGAGCCCGCCCGGGTGTGATGCGTCGCTCCTGCTGTGCTGCGATGCGTGTCGCGCCAGCTCGGCCGCATACCGTTGGAAGTGGGGCCGACACGCCGGTGCGGGGCGCAGCTTCGTGCT
>NZ_JAIFKJ010000040.1 GCF_019695415.1 Thiohalocapsa sp. | reverse complement strand
GATTTCGTCGACCTCGGTGATGCCGACGGTCAGACGATGCGGTCCGAGCCGGAAGACGACGCCGTCCCAGGTATTGTCGCGGTCCTGCTGCGAGGCGCCGCTGGCGTCGTGCTCTACGCTGCGGCGCTCGACATCCCCGAGCACCCGGCACAGCGACTTGTTCGTTCTCCCTACCATGTCGGTGTTTCATTCCTCCCCGGCCCTGGATCCCCAGGCAGGCCGGCCCATCTATCAAGGTCGCGTGGCCTCCGATCCCGGCGCCTTGGCAGCGCTGTTGGGCAAGAAGGCACCGCATGCCGAACGCGTTGGCTTCGAGACCGGTGCCATGTCGAGCTGGCTATGGCACGAGCTCCGGCGGATCGGCCTGCCGGTGGTCTGCATCGACGCCCGCCATGCCCATGCCGCGCTTTCGGTGCGGATGAACAAGAGCGACGAGAACGATGCGCGTGGTCTCGCCGAACTGGTCCGGATCGGCTGGTATCGGGAGGTTGCCGTGAAGAGCGAGGCGAGCCAACAAGCCAGATCGCTGCTGCTCACGCGGTCGCGCCTGGTACGGATCCGGCGTGATCTCGAAAACCAGATGCGCGCCATGCTGAAGGAGTGCGGACTGATCTTCTCCCGCTCGATCGGCTGGCAGTTCCGTCGTCGCGTGGAAGAACTGTCTGGCGAAGGACATGTCCTGTGGCCGGTGCTACTGCCGCTGCTCTCCGTCCACGCACATGTCTGTAGCGAGTTGGACGGGCTCGATCGCAGGGTCCGCCAACTCGCCAAGGAAGACGACACCACGCGCCGTCTGATGACGGTGCCGGGGATCGGCGTGGTGACGGCGCTCACCTTCCGTCACACGATCGACGACCCCTCGCGCTTCAAGAGTGCGGCGACGGTCGGCGCCTATCTCGGCCTGACACCACGTCGAAAACAGTCCGGCGAAACAGATACGAGTGGCCGCGTGTCGCGATGGGGCGACCGCCTGCTGCGAACCTATCTGTTCGAAGCGGCCAGCGTCCTGCTGCATCGAACCAAGAGATGGTGCGCGCTGAAGGCATGGGGCCTGCGCCTTGCCAAGCGCAACGGCATGAAGAAGGCCCAAGTCGCGGTGGCCCGGAAGCTGGCTGTGATCCTCCACTGCATCTGGGTCGACGGGACGGTCTTCGAATGGGGGAAAGAAATGACGGCATGAGCCCCCCTGACCTCACACTGAGATTGCAGGCCTGACGCCAGACCTGTGATGTCCCGCCGGGACGGCGGTTGCGGTGACCTCGATGAATCGGCTGCAGGCTCCCAAAGCACCTGCGCTCCATACGCTGACGGCACCCGACCCGAACATCACCATGAGGCCGTGACCTCGAAAAGGACCATGACCCCGGCTCGGACGCAGAAACAGGCTTGACGAGGAACCGCAATTAAAGGGCCGGTTCACATATCTGCCGGCCCGAATGGCAGAAATCGGCGTCGGAGGGCAGACTCCGCCTCATGCCAGCAGCCTTTGTCGGACGAGGAACAGGTTGCCGAGGGCGAACAGCGTGAAGAGTTGTGCCCGGTTCTTGGCGAGGCCGCGGTAGCGGGTCTTCAGATACCCGAACTGGCGCTTGAGCACGCGGAAGGGATGCTCGACCCGGGCCCGCACCATGGCGATGATCCGGTTGATGTCCTCGTCGACGGGGTGCAGCGCGCCGCCCTTCGGCGCCTTCCTCATGACGCCCCAGAACTTGCCGGGGCCGGAGAACGCGGTCTCCCGCGTGGCGCTGACATAGCCCTTGTCCGCCCAGACCGATGTCTCTCCGCCGTGCAGGAGCTCGTCCCAGACCTGGCTGTCATGCACCTTGGCCGTCGTGGTCTCGAGGCTGTGCACGATGCCGCTGTCGGCATC
>NZ_JAIFKJ010000041.1 GCF_019695415.1 Thiohalocapsa sp. | reverse complement strand
GCCGGCGGTGTGGTGTGACTCGGCGCGCACGGTAGAGTGGCCAGCGGTGCGTGGGGGGGTGCCTTGCGGGCATGCTTGGGGGGCAGGCGAACACCGGCGATCAGGGCGGCTGCGGCGGCTAGGGGCAGATCGGTGCGGCGCAGGATCGGCCGTGCTTGGGTTCTGGTGCTGCGGCTGGGTGCCTGGCGCATGGTCGCCTGCGGGCGGGGTGCTGACCCGGTCCTGATTCTGCGCCTGCGCCCGCTGTCGGGCGTCTTGAGCAGTCTGCGGCCGTCCAGTATCGCCACCAACAGCAGATACAGGGCCAGCAGCAGGCTGCCGGCAACGAAAGGGTTCCAGCCCTGTGCATCGGTCAGCCAGCGCCCGCCAGCGAAAAGGCCCAAGCCCAGTCCGATATAGCCGAAGACGCGCAGCACCTCGTAAGGCACCGGGTAGTAGCGCCGCCCGAGACCGTAGGAGAGCACCACCATGGCCCCGTAGCAGATGAGGTGTGCCCAGGCCGCACCCTCGTAACCGAATTCCGGCACCAGCAACCAGAGCGAGACGATGGTGATGCCGGCGCCGATCAGTGCCACCCAGGCCCCCATGAGGGTCCGATCCGTCAGCTTGTACCAAATGGACAGGTTCACGTAGACGCCGAGCAGCAGGTTCGCTACCAGCAGCACCGGCACCACGTGCAGGCCCTCCCGATACGCCTCGCCCACGAAGTACTGAAAGCCGTCGATGTAGAGCGTGACCAAGAGAAAAATGAACACGCAGAAGATCACGAACCAGGTCAGCACCAAGGCGTAGATCTCCTTGGCGTCCCGCTGCTTGGCGTAGCTGAAGAAGAAGGGCTCGCCGGCGTAGCGGAAGGCCTGGATGAACAGCATCATCAGGATCGAGAGCTTGTACACGGCACTGTAGATGCCGAGCTGTGCCATGTTCGTCGCGTCGTCGTACGGGAGCAGATACTTGAGCGCGGCGCGGTCCAGCATCTCGTTGACAATACCGGCCATGCCGATGACCACCATGGGCAGCGAGTACCGCAGCATGCGCTTGAACAGCGCACCGTCGAAGCCCGTCAGTGCGCCGCCGAACTGCGGCGTCAGCAACAGCAGCTTGAGCCCACTCGCCGCAAGGTTGGAGATGAACACATAACCGACACCGATGTCCGGTACCCAGAGCTGGCCGAGGAAGGAGCCTGGATCCGCCTCATAGGCCTGCCGGCAGACGACGATAAAAAAGACATTGAGGCCGATGTTGGCACCGATCTCGATGAGCTTGATGGCCGCGAAGCGGAGCGCCTTGTCCTCCGCCCGCAGTCGCGCGAAGGCCGCGTTGCCGACGGAGTCCATCGCCAAAATCGCCGCCACCCACCAGATGTACTCCGGATGGTCGCCATGCCGCAGCAGGTCCGCCACGGGCTGCTGGAAGACTACGGCCAGGATCAGAAAGCCGCCGTTGGCGAGGATCAGGAACCGCAGCACTGTTGCCAGCACGGTATTCGGATCGTCCTCGCCCGCCGAGCGGAAGCGGAAGTAGCCCGTCTCCATGCCAAAGGTCATGAGCACCGCCAAAAAGCCCATGTAGGCGTAGAACTCCGCCACCACGCCGTAGTCCGCCGGCACGAAGGTGTAGGTGTAGAGCGGCACCAGCAGGTAGTTGAGGAACCTGCCGAGAATGCTGCTCAGGCCGTAGACGGCGGTCTGGGAGGCGAGGCGCTTGAGGGGGTTCACTGGCGGGATGGAACAGGTCGTACTGGCGGGGTCTGCCTCGGGGCCGGAGGGGGCGATCGTCGCATCGGGTGGCCCGCCGGCTCCCCTACTACACTCACGCGGCAGACGAACAGAGAAGGGTGACGCTACGAGGCCGTCGCATAGTCCAAAAACCA
>NZ_JAIFKJ010000448.1 GCF_019695415.1 Thiohalocapsa sp. | reverse complement strand
CGCCGCCGGCTCAGCCCGGCGCTCTTGTGCGTACAGGGCGGCCGCGGTCGCGCCGCCGCGCATGTTCGTCCGGGCTGGTTTGCAAGTCGTAGTGGTGCAGTCCTGATGAAAGTCGCGGTTTTCTCGGACGTACAGGCAGTGCTGCCGGCGCTGGAGGCGGTCATCGAGCACATCGACGCCTGGCATCCAGACATGGTGCTGATGGCGGGCGACCTGGTGAACCGCGGACCGAACAGCGACCGCTGTCTGGCCCTGTTTGATGCCAAGCGGCGCGAGCAGGGGTGGCTGCCCGTCTACGGCAACCACGAGATCTGGGTGCTTCGCTGCGGCGAGGGCGCGCCGGAGTCCGACGGCGAGCGGGAGATCCGCCGCTTCACCGACTTCGCGTGGCGGCAGGTGGCCGATCAGGCGGAGCGGCTGCGCGGCTGGCCGGATCATCTCTGCCTGCATCCGCCCGCCGCCGATGCCTGGCTGCATGTCACCCACGGCACCATGGCCGGCAACCGCGACGGCATCACGCCGGGCCGCAGCGACGAGTCGCTCGTCGGCAAGCTGCCCGGAGGGGTTGCGCTGTTCGTCTCCGGACACACCCACCGCACCCATCAGCGCCGCACTCAGGGCATGGATGTGGTCAACGTGGGCTCCGCCGGGTCTCCGTTCGATGGTGACGTGCGCGGCAGCTATGGCCGCTTCACCTGGGAGGGCGGGCGCTGGCGCACGGAGCTCGTGCGCTTTCACTACGACCGCGAGCGCGCCGCACAGGACTTCGAGGACTCAGGCTTCCTGGATGAAGGCGGACCGCTGGCGCGGATCGTGTTCCTAGAGTGGCAGCGGGCCGAGCTTTTGATCGGCGGCTGGCGGGAACGCTACGAGGCGGCCGTACTGCGCGGTGAGATCACGCTGCAAGCTTCCGTCGACCGCTATCTGCGACGCTTGGACTGACCTCACGCGCCAGCCTGTACAAGCGCGCCCGCGCGCACTCGGTCAGCGTCTGCGATAAACCGGCAGGTCTCTTTACAGCCTCTCAGTTCCAGCCCACCACATCATAGCCGCGCTCACGCAGGCAGCGGTCTACATAGCGCTTAAAGGTGCTGTTGGGCTCGCTGCTGCGCGCAACACCGCGCACCAGACCGACCGCCGCCCCGGCTGCCGCGCCGGCGGCAGTACGATTGCCCACATCGTCGTACCCGCGCACGGCGCCGTAGACACCCGTCGCAGCCCCACCGGCGGCCGCACCCAATGCGGTGTCGCGGGCGATGCGCCCCCCATCCGGACCGCCGGCACCGGCCTGCCGGGCCAGCCGCCGGCACTCATCGATGTCGGCCTGCGCCACCGGACCGCCACCGTAGACCACGGGCTTCGCTGCACACCCGCCGAGCCCCACGACCGCCGACAACGTGACGGAGAGCACGAGGAGGCCGAGCCGCAACCGCGGCTTGCGGTGCGCCGCCGTTGGCGACAAAGCTAATGCCAATAATTGTAGCCGAGACAGAAGCATAGAGGCTGGTCCTGGTCCTGCGTTCAATTCAAGCATCGCGGAAGTGATCTCCGTCGCGCGTGGCTGCAAGGCTTCGAGATGCACTACGAGGCACGCGGGCTGGGCTCCAATCCCGAATCTTAGACCATACGCCCGATGCGACCCACCCGAGGCAGACGGCGGCGAAGCCGGGCGCCGCGAGCAGGTTGACTCGGGCACCCCCCTATTGCACCGGCGCAGCCAATGCGTTGTCATCAAACCGTACAAATACCAGGCCAAACGGGCGGCGCGGGCGCCTCCGGCCCGCACCGTTGGTCTGTCACCGCAACCATCGGCTGGTCGGCTTAGCACCGGCGGGAGAAGAGCCCATGGCAACGGCACACAGTCGGCACTCAGAAACCCGGTCCTTGCTGCAGGCGCACGCGCCCGCACAGCGTCAGCACCCGCCATCCACCGCCCCGCCCGCGTTCATCGAGCGCCTGCTTGAGCCAACAGATGTGCGCATCAACGGCACCCGCCCCTGGGACATCCAGGTGCATGACCCGAGCGTCTATCAGCGCACGCTGCGCGACGGCTCCCTCGGTCTCGGGGAGGCCTACATGGCGGGCGTCTGGGACAGCGAGCAACTGGACGAGACCTTCGCCAGGCTCCTGCGCCATGACCTGGACTCGGCGTTGAATCACGCCGCCAAGCTGCACTTCGCCTTCCACTGGCTCAAGGACAGGCTCATCAATCGCCAGTCCCGGTCGCGCGCCTTCACCGTCGGCGAGCGCCACTACGACATCGGCAACGACGTCTATCAGGCCATGCTGGATCCGACCATGAGCTACAGCTGCGGCTACTGGCGTGATGCCACGACCCTCGACGAGGCCCAGCTCGCGAAGCTGGATCTCAGCTGCCGCAAGCTCGAGCTTCAGCCTGGTCAGCGCCTGCTCGACATCGGCTGCGGCTGGGGCGGGCTCGCGGCTTACGCCGCGGCGCACTACGGCGTTGAGGTGGTGGGCATCACCGTTTCCCGTCAACAGGCGGAGCTCGCCGCCGAGCGCTGCCGGGACCTGCCCGTCGACATCCGATTGATGGACTATCGCGACCTGCCACGGGACATCGGCGGGCGCTTCGAGCGTATCATCTCTATCGGCATGTTCGAGCACGTGGGTGTGCGCAACTACCCCGCCTACTTCGACGTCGCCGCGCGCCTCCTGGCGGAGGACGGGCTGTTCCTGTTGCATACCATCGGCAACAGCACCACGTCTGCCGTCACAGATGCCTGGACCGACACCTACATCTTCCCTAATGGCAAGATCCCGTCCGCGGCAGAGATTACCCGGGCGTTGGAAGGCCGTTTTCTGGTGGAGGACTGGCACAATTTCGGCCCCGATTACGACCCTACGCTGATGGCCTGGTGGCAGCGCTTCGACGCCGCCTGGCCCGAGCTGCGCGCCAACTACGACGATGCCTTCTACCGTATGTGGAAATACTACCTGCACGCCTCGGCGGGCTATTTTCGCTCGCGGCAAGGCCAGCTGTGGCAGATCGTGCTGGCAAAGCGCAGCCGGCCGGGGGCCTACCGCTCCGTGCGCTGAGCGCTCAGCCGCTGCCGCCCGGCCGGAGGTCAGCCCATGACCGTCACCGGCGGCAAGCCGCCCCCACGCGGTGGTTCCAACGGCGCGCCCGCGAGCTCTCCCGGCGTCCCTCAGCCGGACAGCCTGCACCGTTTTTTGTTCGAGCGTCTGGGCGTGCGCGGCGAGCTGGTCTGTCTCGATGCCGCCTTCCAGGCGGTGATCTCGCGCCACCCCTATCCCGACCCCGTGCAGCGTCCGCTCGGAGAGGCGCTGGCGTCGGTCCTGCTGCTCACGGCCACGCTCAAGTTCAAGGGCTCCCTCACGCTACAGGCCCAGGGCAGCGGGCCCATCCGCACCCTGGTGGTGCAGGGGACCCATCACCGCACGGTGCGCGGTCTTGCGCGCTGGGAGGGGGATGTCCCCGATGGCAACCTTCAGCACCTCTTCGGCGACGGGCACCTGGCGCTGACGCTCGATCCCGACCGAGGCGAGCGCTATCAGGGCATCGTCCCGCTGGAAGGCGCTGGGCTGGGTGCCGCCATCGAGCGCTATTTCGGCCAATCCGAGCAATTGCCCACACGCTTGTGGCTTGCGGTTGACAGCAGCCGCGCCGTGGGGCTGATGTTGCAGCGCGTGCCAGGCACCGTTGAGGACGCCGACGGCTGGGACCGCACCGTGACCCTCGCCGACACCGTGGAGGAGCGCGAACTGCTGGCTCTGCCGGTTCAGAATCTCTTGCACCGACTCTTTCACGAGGAAGACGTCAGACTGTTCGAGCCGGACCCGGTGGCCTTCCGCTGCGGCTGCTCCCGCACCCGCATCGAAGCAACACTGCGCGCCCTGGGGCGCCAGGAGATCGACGCCATCGTCGAGGAGCAGGGGGACGTGGCCGTCACCTGCGAATTCTGTAACCGCGACTACCGCTTCGACGCTGTGGACGCCCGCGAGCTCTTCACCGACAGCGTCGTGCCCGCTGGGATCAAAGACTCCAGGCATTGACGGCGGCGCCGGCGGCTGCGGCCTGCTGACGGGGCTCTACTGCCACGCCGGTTAGGGAAACGCTGAGTTTATTGGCGTTCCCCGGGCGGACCAGGACGGCCCGCCATTTTCGGCAACCCAAGTCGCTGAGACTGAGGGAGCCGGGAAACCGCCCAATGTCTGCACAGGCCCGGCTCCGTCTGATTTTTTGGGCAGGATGCCCAATAAATCAGTATCTCCTTAACCGCCGCCGGGCAGCGGCGCTATCCTGTGCGCTTTGCCAGCGCAGTCTGCGCGCACCCACTCGCCGCAAATCCTTGAAAGTCGCCATGTCCAACGCTACCCCCTATGTTCTCGTCTTGTTCTACAGCCGGTTCGGCGCCACCGCCGAGATGGCCCGTCAAGTGGCCCGCGGAGTGGAGGAGGCCGGACTGGAGGCACGTCTGCGCACGGTACCGGCGGTGTCCACGGTCTGCGAGGCCGTGGCAGACAGTGTCCCGGAGGCCGGCGCGCCCTATGCGGAGCTGGATGACCTGCGCGATTGTGCCGCTTTGGCGCTCGGCAGCCCGACCCGCTTCGGCAACATGGCCGCGGCCATGAAGTACTTTTTCGACGGCACCTCGCCGCTGTGGCTCGCCGGTGCGCTCACAGGCAAGCCCGCCGGGGTGTTTACGTCCACCTCCAGTCTGCACGGCGGACAGGAGACGACGCTCTTGTCCATGATGCTGCCCCTGCTCCACCACGGCATGCTCATCCTGGGGCTGCCCTACAGCGAAACGGACCTGCTGCACACAGACGCCGGCGGCACGCCCTATGGTCCCTCACACGTCGCCGGTATCGACAACGACAACCCCGTGACCGACGCCGAGAAGCGGCTCTGTCAGGCACTCGGACGCCGGCTTGCAACGACGGCCAAGGCGCTGAGTGATTGATGCCGAGGGCCTCTGATCGGTGCTCAGCGCCGTCCAAACGATCGCGGCCGTGACCGCCGCCACCAACCAGCTGTGCCTACCGCTGCGGCTGCCGGACCGAGGCAGGCTCGAGCGCTTCGTCGCCGACGGCAACGCCGCCGCAGTCGCCGCCGTGCGCCACTGGGCAACGGACCCGGGCGCAGGCCATGTACTGCTGCACGGCGAGACCGGCAGCGGGAAGAGCCACCTGCTGCACGCGGCGTTCGAGGCGGCTGCGGCGGCAGGCGCGAGGGCGCGCTTCGTCCCGCTGGATCTGCCGGCATTGGCGCCCTCGGTGCTGGATGGCCTGGAGCACTGCGATGCAGTGGTCCTGGACGCGGTGCAGGCCGTCGCCGGCCAGCGCGACTGGGAGCTCGCGCTGTTCAATCTTTACAACGCGCTGGGTCTGCAGGGCGGGCGTCTGCTGCTCGCCGCGCGCGCGCCGGCCCCGGCGCTGGGCCTCGACCTGCCTGACCTCAGGTCACGGCTCTGTGCCTGCGCCGTCTACCGGCTCCAAGCGCTTGACGACGCCGGCCGGCGCCGGCTCCTGGCGCGCGAGGCAGCCGTCCGGGGCCTCACGCTCGACGACAAGACGCTGCGCCACATCCTCCCCCCCACCCCGCGGGATACCGCGCGCCTGTTGCCCGCGGCGGACGAGCAGGCGCGGCGGTCCCTCGCACT
>NZ_JAIFKJ010000435.1 GCF_019695415.1 Thiohalocapsa sp. | reverse complement strand
CCCTGGCGCCCGGTGCCGCGCGTATGGGGTTACCGCCGCCTGGTCTTGCGCGGAAACGGGCGGCTTAGCCAGCAACCGGCGCCGGGGTCCCCGGCGCCACGTTCATAACTTCCTACTATTAAGGATTTCGGTCGAGTATAAGCAAGTCGAACCGCTCGGCCGTCGTGCGGCGGGTACGGGCGGCAGGGCCGTCCGCAGCCGCCGGCAAGCCGCCGCGGCGCACTATCGGGCCCCCGCGTCGACGATGAGGAAACGCCGACTTATTGGCGTTTCCCGTGCGGGGCAGGACGCCCCACCATCTTCACTGACGCAAGTCGCTGAAAATGAAAGGAAGCGGAGACCACGCTTTTCGCTTCCCGCGCCGATTCCGGTAAGCCATGGCCAAATAATCGGCGTCTCCCTAGGCCTCACGCCACTTGATGGAGCAGCCGACGCTCGGGATCTGCTCCGTCGGGCCTTGGCCGGTCTCGGCGACCTGCTTCATGCCGAGGAAGAGGTCCCGGCGCACATCCGGCGGCGCCGTCTCCTTGCGGCTTTCGTCCAGCCGCCCGCGGTACTGCAGGCCCAGGTCGGCGTTGTAGCCGAAGAAATCCGGTGTGCAGACGGCACCATAGGCCTTCGCCACCGCCTGCGTCTCGTCGAGCAGGTAGGGGAAGGGGAAATCGTACTCGGCGGCCACCTTTTGCATGTTCTCGAACGAGTCCTCCGGGTAATCGGCGGGGTCGTTGGACATGATCGCCACGCAGCCGATGCCAAGCTCGCCGAGCTCCCGGGCGTCGCGCACGATGCGCTCTCGGACCGCCTGCACATACGGGCAATGGTTGCAGATGAACATCACCAGGAGCCCCTTCGGCCCCTTGCACATGTCGCGTGTCCAGGTCTTGCCGTCGACGCCGGGTAGGGAGAAGTCCGGTGCCGGCTGGCCAAAGTCGCAAACAGGGGTTTCGAGCGACACCATTACAGCCTCCTCAAGCGCAGATGCCAGTGAAAACAAGGCCGACCATGGTAACCGAACAGACGGCGGCGGAAACCCCGCCAAGCGCTTCCGGTGCCTGTTCATCGCCATCGGCCTCGGTTAACATGGTGCGCTCTCGACCGCCGCACTCCCACGCGGCAGCGCTGCTTCTCATTCCCATCCAACAGCAACTCAAGAGCGCCCAGGGCGCCCTCATATCGCTATGTCAAACGAACTGCTCTTCACGTCCGAATCCGTGTCCGAAGGCCATCCCGACAAGGTCGCAGACCAGATCTCCGACGCCGTCCTCGACGACATCCTGGCCAACGACCCCAACCCCGGCGCCGCCCGCGTCGCTTGCGAGACCATGATCAAGACCGGTGCGATTATCGTCGCCGGCGAGATCACCACCGATCACTACGTGGACTTCGACAGCCTGGCGCGCCAAGTGGTCAACGACATCGGCTACGACCGCTCCGACGTGGGCTTCGACGGCCATACCTGTGCGGTGATGTCTCTGGTGGGCAAGCAGTCCGCGGACATCGCCCAGGGCGTCGACCGCAAGAGCCCCGAGGAGCAAGGCGCCGGCGACCAAGGCCTGATGTTCGGCTACGCCACCAACGAGACCGATGTCCTGATGCCCGCTCCCATCACCTTCGCGCATCGGCTGGTCGAGCGGCAGGCGGAGGTGCGCAAGAACAAGACCCTGCCCTGGCTGCGCCCTGACGCCAAGAGCCAGGTCACCATGCGCTATCGCGACGGCGAAGTGGTGGGCGTGGACGCCCTGGTGCTGTCCACCCAGCACGATCCCGACGTGACCCAGCAGCAGATCCACGAGGCGGTGATGGAGACCATCATCATGCCCGTGATCCCCAAGGAGTGGATCCACAGCGACACCAAGATCCACATCAACCCCACGGGCCAGTTCA
>NZ_JAIFKJ010000190.1 GCF_019695415.1 Thiohalocapsa sp. | reverse complement strand
GACCGAACTCGGCCACGTCTATCAGCTCCTCACACGCTTCGCGCTGCTGCGCGCCGACCTATCGTTGCGGCTGGTCCACAATGGCAGGGTAGCGCTGGAGCTCCCAGCGGCAGAGCAGGCCCTGGATCGGCACAGGCTGCGGCGACTGCTCGGCGAGGACTTCGTCGCCCATGCCCTCGAGCTCGAGGAGACAGCCGTCGGGCTCAGGCTGCATGGACTGGTGGCGAGCCCGGCCTTCGACCGTAGCCAGGGCGACATGCAGTTCTTCTACGTCAATGGTCGCCTGGTGCGCGACAAGCTCGTGACGCATGCTGTACGCCAGGCCTATCGGGACGTTTTGCACCACACCCGCCACCCGGCCTTCCTGTTGTTTCTGCAGCTGCCGCCGCAGCAGGTGGACGTGAATGTCCATCCCGCCAAGCACGAAGTACGCTTCCGCGAGTCGCGCCAGGTGCACGACTTCATTTTCCGCTCGCTGCATCGGCGGCTGGCCGATGGACGCCGGGGTGGGTCATCAACGGTCACGGAGGCTGCCGCGGATCCTGAGACCGCAACCCCGAAGGCTGTTAATGGGCGCGCAGCGGCGCCCACGCCGGCGCCGCGCCCCTTGCCGCTCGGCATCGCCGACGGCAGCCCCGGTTATTGGCCTAAGCAGTCCGTCAGCAGCCACTTGGGTGGCCCGCCAGCGGTGGCCGGACTTACCTTCCAGCAGCCTACGCCTGCGGCGGAGCCGGCGGCGCCGGCGCCTGCAGACACCGACGCACCGCCGCTGGGCTTTGCCCTTGGTCAGCTGAACGGCATCTACATCCTGGCCGAGAGCGCAGACGGGCTGATCATCGTGGACATGCATGCCGCCCATGAGCGCATCGGCTACGAGCGTCTCAAGCGCGGGGTCCACAGCCGCGATCTGGTGCGACAGCCCTTGCTTATGCCCGTCACCGTCCATGTCAGTCGCGCGGAGGCGGATCTCGCCGAGGCCCAAGCCAGCCTCATGGAACGTCTGGGGCTGGTGGTGGGCCGCCTCGGGGAAACCCAGCTGGTGGTGCGCGAGCTCCCGGCGCTCCTGGCGGACGCGGATGCTGAGCAACTGCTGCGGGATGTGCTGTCTGACCTGAGGACCCACGGCAGTAGTGAGCGCATCGAGGCCGCGGTGGATGGTCTCCTCGCCACCATGGCCTGCCATGGTGCGGTGCGTGCCAACCGCCGCCTGACCTTGGCGGAGATGAACGCATTGCTGCGCGACATGGAGCGCACGGAGCGAGCCGATCAGTGCAATCATGGACGCCCCACCTGGACGCGGCTCACACAGCGGGAGCTGGACGCGCTGTTCTTGCGCGGACGCTGAATGTCGGCTGCTACCAAGGGCGCCGCCGCACTTGCGCACGCACGGGCCGACAATGGGCCGCCTGTGGTGCTGGTGATGGGCCCCACGGCCTCGGGCAAGACTGACCTCGCCATCGCGTTGGTGGAGGCCCTGGCGGCGCGCATCCCCTGCGATATCGTGAGCGTCGACTCGGCGCTGGTGTACCGCGGTATGGACATCGGTACCGCCAAGCCCTCGCCGACGCTCCTGGCACGCTATCCGCACTGTCTGGTGGACATTTGCGATCCGGCCGAGGCTTACTCGGCTGCGCGCTTTTGTGCAGAAGCCCGTGCCGCCATCGACGACATCCGTGCCCGGGGCCGGCTGCCGCTGCTGGTGGGCGGCACGATGCTCTATTTTCGTGCGCTGCTGCACGGCCTGTCACCGCTGCCGCAGGCGGACGCTGCGCTGCGCGCGCGTGTGCGGGCGCAGGCCGAGGCGCTTGGCCCCGTCGGCCTGCATGCTCGGCTGGCGGAAGTGGACCCGGTGGCTGCGGCGCGCATCCATCCGCACGATCCGCAGCGCGTACAGCGGGCGTTGGAGGTCTATTTGGCGAGCGGTCGGCCCATGACCGCCCTTTGGCAGACCGACGGGATCGGTCTCGGGCTGCCGACCCTCAAGCTCGTTCGCTCCCCGCGGGAGCGCGCGGTGCTGCACCAGCGCATCGAGGCGCGCTTCGACGCCATGCTCGCGGCAGGCTTCCTGGACGAGGTACGCGCCCTGATGGACCGCGGCGACCTGCGGCCCGACCTGCCGTCCATGCGCTGTGTGGGCTACCGCCAAGCCTGGGCATATCTCGCCGGAAACTCCGACGCAGCTGAGCTGCGTCAGCGTGCCGTCGCTGCAACGCGCCAGCTCGCAAAACGGCAATACACCTGGCTGCGCAGCGAGGGCGGGTGCCACT
Organism: Thiohalocapsa sp.; assembly: GCF_019695415.1. Lineage (GTDB taxonomy): Bacteria > Pseudomonadota > Gammaproteobacteria > Chromatiales > Chromatiaceae > Thiohalocapsa. The sequence goes on along the minus strand of NZ_JAIFKJ010000190.1, from coordinate 3,396 downwards.
GGCTCTGGGACGATGACGCGCCGCTGCAGAGCGCCCTGGCCCTCGTGGAGCAAAGTTTGGAGCGAGGGCCGTAAGCAGCTGCCAAGCGTTGCGCTTTTCCGAGGTCGCTGGCCGGGCGAATATGCTATTTTCCTAATCTTGATGCATCCGCTACCCCCAGCACACCGGCTGCGGAACAACCGACCGGTGCGACACAATATGGAGCAAGAACAATGTCCAAGGGCCAGAGCCTGCAAGACCCTTTTTTGAACGCGTTGCGCAAAGAGCGGATTCCCGTGTCGATCTTTCTGGTGAACGGCATCAAGCTTCAGGGCCAGATCGAGTCCTTCGACCAGTTTGTCGTCCTGCTGAAGAACAACGTCAGCCAGATGATCTACAAGCACGCAATCTCCACGGTAGTGCCCGCTCGCAACGTCAAGCTGCCACCCGCGCAGGAGCCCGAGTCGGAGGAGGGGAACAGCTGATCCCTGCAACCTTCTCCCGCGCGAATTCATCGCGCCCGCGCGCACGCCGTACTGGGCTACGGCTGCCGCAGGCGGCCGCCTGCCTCCTTGCAGATGCAGTGGCCCGGTCCTCTCACCGTCGGCACGGCCGATCAGCGCGGACGGCAGCGCCCGCCGACGGTGCAAGGCGCCCGACAGACTGTGTTTGAGCGTCCAGCATCCGGCGAGCGGGCGGTGCTCGTGCAACTGGCCGTCGGCGCCGACCTGCGTTGCGACGCGCGCGACGAGCTGGAGCAGCTCGCCGCCGCTGCCGGCGCCGAGGCGGTCGGCTTCGTCGGCGGCACGCGCGCGGCGCCGGATCCCAAGTACTTCATCGGCACCGGCAAGGCCGACGAGCTCAAGTCGCTCGTGGCGGCCACGGAGGCGGAGCTCGTCATTGTCGACCATGCCCTGAGCCCTGCCCAGGAGCGCAACCTCGAGCGCCTGCTGCAATGCCGGGTAGTGGACCGAAGCGGTCTCATCCTCGATATCTTCGCGCAGCGGGCGCGCTCCTTCGAGGGTAAGCTCCAGGTGGAGCTGGCACAGCTGCGCCATCTGTCCACCCGTCTTGTGCGGGGCTGGACCCACCTGGAGCGCCAGAAAGGCGGCATCGGACTGCGCGGTCCCGGCGAGACCCAGCTGGAAACGGACCGCCGGCTGCTCGGCAAGCGCATCGCCGTGCTGAAGGACCGTCTTGCGCGCATCGAGGTGCAGCGTAGCCAGGGTCGCCGTGCCCGCGAGCGGCGGGAAGTTCCGACGGTGGCGCTCGTGGGCTACACGAACGTCGGCAAGTCGACACTATTCAACCGGCTCACGGCAGCGCGCGTGCTGCAGGCCGACCAGCTCTTCGCGACGTTGGACCCGACCTTGCGGCGGCTGCCGCTACCGGGCGGGCCGGATGCGGTTCTCGCCGACACCGTCGGCTTCATCAGCGAGCTCCCACATGAGCTGGTGGCAGCTTTTCGCGCGACGCTGGAGGAGACGCGCTCCGCGGACTTGCTGCTGCACGTTGTGGATGCCAACCCGCTGGAGCGGGCACGGCACATTCAAGACGTCGAATCAGTTCTGGCGGAGATCGGCGCCGACGAGATCCCAAGGATGATGGTCTACAACAAGATCGACACCTTAAACGGCACCGGAGTCGATCCCGCGCCGCGGGTGGATCGCGATGCGACGGGGCGAGTTGAACGGGTCTGGCTGTCCGCTGTCACAGGAGAAGGCATGGATCTGCTCCTTGCGGCCATCGCTGACCAGCTGCGCAGCGCCACCGTGCACCAGCGCCTGCTGCTCGGACCAGAGGACGGCGCCCTGCGGGCGTGGCTGTATCGGCATGCCAGAGTCGAGCAAGACTGCGCTACCGAGCTCGGGGGCTGGGAGATGGAAATCAGTATGCCGCAAGCGCGTTGGCAGCGGGTCGAGCAGGGCAAGGATAGCCGGAGCCGTCGCATCTGCGCCATCGCGGCGCCGGCGCGGACCGCCGGGTCGACGGCATCCCTCCCGACGGCTACGCTGCATTAACCAGTTTGACTCAGCACGTCCGGGGCACTCGGACAGCGCCGGCGCCCGGGCGAGCACAGCGGCCTGCGGTCGGGCGGCGCAGAAACGACCCAACGTCTTGATATCATCGGCACCGGCCGGCACCTGCCCTCGTTCCGGCGAGATGACGGGACGCCAATAAGGCCCACACCCAATCACCCACACCGACTGAAGTTGCGGAGAGACTATGGCCTGGAACGAGCCCGGAGGCGGCGGCAAAGACCCCTGGGGCAGCGGTCCCAACAATTCCGGCCCGCCCGATCTCGATGAAATCGTGCGTAAGCTGCAGGAGCGCGTCAGTGGCTTCCTGGGTGGCGGCCGAGGAGGTGGCGCTGGCGGTGGCGGAGGTGGCGCCGACATCAGCAAACGTACCATCGGCATCATCGCAGCGGTGCTGGTCGTCATTTGGCTTTTCACTGGCATCTACATCGTCGACCCGGCAGAGCGCGGAGTCGTGATGCGCTTCGGTGCTTACGCGAAAACCACCGAACCCGGCCCGCACTGGCACATTCCCTATCCCATCGAAACCGTGCAGCTCGTGAACGTGGATGAGATTTCATCCTTCAGCCATAAGGCAGCCATGCTGACCAAGGACGAGAACATCGTTGACGTGGAGCTGACGGTGCAGTCGCGCATTCAAGATGCGGCCAACTATCTGTTTCAGGACCAGACGCCCGAGAAGACCCTGCGTGATGCCACCGAGACCGTCGTACGCAAGACCATCGGCGGCAGCAAGCTGGACTTCATACTCACCGAGGGGCGCAGCGCCGTTGCGGCGATGATCCAGGAGCGCGTACAGAACCTGATGAACGAGTACAAGACCGGCCTGCTGGTCACCTCTGTGAACATGCAGCCCGCAAAGCCGCCGGAGCCTGTCAAAGAGGCCTTTGACGACGCCATCAAGGCACGTGAGGACAAGGAGCGCCTAGAAAACCAGGCAGAGGCTTATGCAAACGAGATCCTGCCACAGGCGCGCGGCGAGGCGGCCCGCGCCCTCGCCGACGCAAAGGCCTACCGCGACCGAGTCATTGCTGAGGCCGAGGGCCAGACCTCGCGCTTCACCGCCGTACTCAACGAGTACGGGAAGGCACCGGAAGTCACCCGTGAGCGGCTGTATCTGGAGACCATCGAGAACGTGCTCGGGGCTAACAACACGGTGCTGCTGGACGTGCCCGGCGGCGACAGCCTGATGTACCTGCCGCTGGACCAGCTCATGAACAAGTCCAAGCGGGGGCAGGCGAGCCATGACAACGGTCGCCCGGATCTGTCGCAGCCCACCACCGCGAGCACGGGCACACCGGACCCGCGCAGCCGAACTAAATCGCGTGAACGGAGGAGACGCTGGTGGACGATATCAAAAAGTTCATACTGCCTATAG
>NZ_JAIFKJ010000281.1 GCF_019695415.1 Thiohalocapsa sp. | reverse complement strand
TGGGGGGTGGTGCTGGTTGGGGGGGGTGGATTTTCAAACGCCGCGGGGTATGCGCCGGCGGATGCCCGGAAGGGTACGCGGGTGGGCGTGGAACGAAAGCCCGCGCCTAGCGTCCGATCCCTGTGGGGGTGGGGACGGGTGGCAGAGCGCTCAGTCACCCGCCGCTGCCGGGGCCGCATTGCGCGGGGCGGGGCTTGTATCCTGCGTTGGGCCCGGGGCTGGGACGGTCTCCACCGGCGCGTCGCCGCGATCTTCTTCCCAGGGCTGATTACGGCAAATGGCGCGCGCGTCCAGCAGCAGCGCAAAGATCTCATGCAGCCGCTCTGGGATGCGGATGACGCCGTTGGCGGCTCCGTATTTCTGCGCCAGTAAGTCCCGTGGCTGTCGTGAGAGATCGAACAGGTCCACCAGGTGCATGCACCAGTCGTCGAAGTAGCGGGGGCCGATCGGCTCGAAGGCGATCAGCTCCACGCCGTGGTGCCGGGCGTCGCGGATGATGCGGTTGAAGAGCTGGTTGACGGCCTTGGAGGGGCCCTCCAGCACTTGCAGGAATTGATCGCCCGAGAGCAGCAGCAGGCCGGTGATGTCGTGCTTAGCATTATGCTCGGCGGCGGTGTGCACCAGATCGCGCAGGTCCTCATTCGGTAGGAAGGACGCGGAGCAGGTGCTGCGGTAGATGAGACGACAGTCTCCCATGGGCGCGGCTCGCGGTTGCGGTGGGTGCGATCGGGATTCCCCGATGCATCCTCTGAAACCTGACCTTAGCAAAGGCGAGCCGAATTGCAACCACGGCGGTGGGTCATAGAAAAGCCCTCGGCGGGCGGCTGCCGCCGAGGGCTTCCATGGCAAGCGATCCCCCGGGGTAGACCCGGGGGCGGTGGTGGTTTACTGGATCACGCGGTCGATGACGTGAACGACTCCGTTGGAGGCGTACAGACCGGTCTTGACGACCTCAGCGTTCGCGACCCCCACATGGCCGTTGAAGCGCGCGGACGGACCGATGTCCAACGTGGTGCCGTCCATTGCCTGGACGGTCTCGCTCTGGATCAAGTCCGTTGCAGTGTGCCGGCCGGGGATCATATGCCTCTTGATCAGCGCCGTGAGCTTCTCCCTATCGCCGAGGAGGGCCTCACGCTCGGCGTCGGGAAGCTTGGCCAGGGCCTCGTCGCTCGGCACGAAGAGGGTGTACTCGCCGTCGCCGCGCAGGGTGTCGGCCAGGCCTGCCATCTCGATGGCTTGTTTGAAGCTGCCGAAGACGCCGGAGCTCGCCAGGATGTCTTCCAGGGTCTTGCCGCTCGCGTAGGCGGGCACGCCCTGGATGTCGTATGGCGCGAGCATGTCCGTGGGCTCGGCGTTCTCCAGAGCGGCGTTGGCGCGCTCGAACGTCTCCTCGTCAGCGTAGCGGGAGCCGACCGACAGCGCCGTCAGCGGGCCCAAGGCCATGGCGAGGCCGAAGATGGCCAGCGGGCCGTAGTTGAACTTTTTCGCAGTGGTCTTGGTGGATTCGGTCATGTCAGTACACCTCAGGTTGCAGTCAGACAAGTGTTGGGCATCACGATTGCCGGCGCGTTTCTGACGTCGACAAAACCTGGTCTCTGACCCGGCTGAGACGAAGCATTGCGCCTCGATCGCCGCTTGACAACGAATCCAACAAACACTCCGCGGTTTCTGACCAATTTACTCAGGAATTGACCCCTGACAAACCCCAACAGCGGCTGTATCAAGCCCTGACCAGGATTCGACAAGGTTTGATTTAGCATTCCACCAACTTCTGTCTAGGCGGCTGGTTTTGCCGTTGTGGAGGCGGCTCGGCGGGCGGGCTCCTCACCGTGCAGGATGGAAGCTCGGTTATGTTGACGGGGCACGGCAGGCCGGCCAAGCGCCCGGAGGGACGGACGGTCGCACTCAGGGAAACCTTTGGTAGATTTCGCGGCGGTGCAGGCAGCGCACGCACTCCACGATGCCATCCTGCACAACCAGCCCGACCCGGTAGTCACCAACGCGGATACGGTAGTGGTTGCGGCTGCCAGTCATCTTGCGCAGCCCGGCCATATCGCCAAGCGTATCTGCTGCTTCCAGGTGTTCGATCACTTGCTTCAGGGTTGCAAGTACGGCTCGATCCCGGATCCTCTTGAGGTCGCGTGCGAAGCTGGAACGGAACCGAACCCTCAATCCCGAGCCTCCAGTAAGTCGAATATCGCATCGCGGTCCACCGGTTCTGTGGCCTGTCCCTCGCGAATCGCCTCGGAGAGCGCCGCATCTTCCAGCGCCTCGGCGAAGGCTTGGCGGAAAACGTCAGGCTCCTCGTGTAACAGCTCCACGAGTGCATCTTTGAGCGTCTGCTTGAGGTGCTCTGGGCTCAGGTTGTCTTCCATCGGTTTGCGGCTCCGGAATCCGGTCGGTTGACGATGTTGTCAGAGTAAACTGAATCGGGTTCTGTTTGGCAGGGGTCTTGCCGCGGGCTTGTGCACGAAGGCCGCACGCCTTCAATCGTTTACTTGCCCATGCCACCAACAACGGCAACCCACAGCACTGCTGCTACGCCCGGTACAAGCGCCAAAATCGCCGCTCGTCGAAGCCGTCGAGGCGCGCATCGCCGATCAGCAGCACCGGCACACCGCGGGCGCCGAGGCGCTCCATCGCCTTGCGGGCGCGGGCGCTCCTGCCGACATCCATTTCGCGAAAGGTCAGTCCCTCGCGCTTCAGAAACGCCTTGGCGCGCTGGCAATGTGGGCAGTTGGCGGTGCTGTAGAGGACGATGCGCTTGTTGGCCATGGCTCTGGATCGCTGCGGGAGCGGCATCCCTGCCGCGAGGACGGCGGTCAGGGCGGTGTCGCGGCCAGAGGCCGATCCCGCAAGGGACGGCAGTCGCTGATGCTCGCAATAGGGCCCGTCAGCGCTTGCGCTTGGCCCGCGGATGGGCCTTGTCGTACACCTGCGCCAGGTGCTGAAAGTCCAGGTGGGTGTAGACCTGGGTGGTGCTGATGTCGGCGTGGCCCAGCATCTCCTGAACGGCGCGCAAGTCGCCGGAAGACTCCAGCAGGTGACTGGCGCAGGAGTGGCGCAGCAGGTGCGGATGCAGGTTGCGCCCGGCGCCGCGCTGCTCGGCCCACTGGCGCAGACGCTGCTGCACCGTACGCGGGTGGATGCGCCGGCCGCGGCTGCTGACGAAGAGCGCCGGTTCGTCTTGGCCGGCGAGGAGTCCGCGCACCTGCAGCCAGCGTTGAATGGCCGCTAGCGCGGCCTGTCCCACCGGCACCCGGCGGGTCTTGGCGCCCTTGCCGACCACGGTGAGCGTGGCATCCGCCGGGTCGATGTCGCGTGTGTCCACGCCGATCAGTTCGGCCAGCCGCAGGCCGGACGAGTAGAACAGCTCCACCATAGCCGTGTCGCGCAGCGTGAGCGGGTCGTCATCTCCGCCCTGATCGGGGCCTGCGTCGATGAGCGCCCCGAGCTGGTCTGGGTCGAACGTGTTGGGCAGCCGTCGCTTCGCCTTCGGCGGGCGAACCGTGCGGGCCGGATTCAGGCTCGTCGCGCCCTCGCGCAGCAGGTACTCGAACAGGGTCCTTAGGGCGGAAAGCTCCCGTGCCAGGGTGCGGGCGGAGACGCCGCTGCGATGGCGGTCGGCGACATAGCGGCGCACTTGCCCGTCTGTAAGCTCGGGCCAGGCGGCGACCGGGCGTTCCCTGCGCCAAGCCAGCACCCGCAGGAGGTCGCGCCGGTAGCTGTCGACCGTATGGGGCGACAGACGGCGCTCGTGCGTCAGGTGGTGCAGAAAGGCATCGAGCCAGCGGTCGCCGGTGGCGGCGGGACCCGTTGCGGTGTCGGCGGGCGGCGGATAGGGCATGCGCGCGTGGCGGCGGGCGGATCAGGCGCTCGGGCGGGGGCCGTGGTGCGCAAGGTCCGTGAGCTTGGCGCCGGCGATGGCCCCGAGTCGCTCCAAGAGCTCTGTGCCCATGTCGCGTGTGAACCGCTTGGGATCGCGGCTGCCGATGGCCAGCACGCCGGTCTGCTCGGTGCCGCGCATGGGCACCAGGGCAGCGGACTGGATGGTTTCGGCGTCGGCGCCGAAGAGCGGCTCCGCCTGCTTCGGGGCTAAGGGTCCGCACAGGCAGCGGTCGCGGTCGACGAATTCCACGAAGGCCTGTACCACCGGGTCGTCGGCGCGCTGGGCCGGATCCACGGGGAAGAGCTTGATCGCCACCGCCTCCGCATTGAACTGCTCGCGCAGCGCCGCCTCCAGTGCCGCGCAGGCGCGCTCCAGGTCGGGCACGGTAATGAGCTGGACGGTGAGCTCGTGCAGCCGGGCCGCGAGCTGGTCGTACTCATGCGCACGGGCCATCAGATGATTGAGCCGCCCGCGCTCGTTGGCGAGCTGCTCACGCAACACGGCAACCTGGTGCTCGATAAGCGATACGGCGCCGCCCGCACCGTGGGGGACATGCAGCTTCGCCAGCACCTCTGGGTGGTGGACGAGGAAGTCTGGATGGCGCAGCAGATAGGCGGCGACGGCTTGGTCCTGCTCGGCTTCGGCGTGCTCGTGATCCGTGCCGGAGGTGGGTTGGCCCGAGGAGGATGCGCCGGGCGCTTGATCCCCAGAACGGGGGCGGCTGCTCATAGATCGATTTCTCCGTCGAAGACGCGGGTCGCCGGCCCGGTCATGCGTACCGGCTCACCCGCCCCCGGCCAATGTATCACAAGGGTTCCACCGGGAAGGTGCACCGCCACGTCTGCGTCCAGTGCCCCCCACAGCCGTCCGGCCACCGCTGCCGCGCAGGCGCCCGTGCCGCAGGCGAGTGTTTCGCCAGCGCCGCGCTCCCAGACACGCAGCCGCACCTGCCCGCGGTCCTGCACATGCATGAAGCCGACATTGACGCGCTTGGGAAAGCGCGGATGCCGCTCGATGCGGGGGCCGAGCGTTGACACCGGCGCATGGTCCACATCGGCCACCTGCAGCACTGCGTGGGGGTTCCCCATGGACAACGCTGCGATCATCACGGTCCCGCCATCGACGTCCAGCTCGTACTGCGTTGCCTGGCTGTCTGCGCGGAAGGGGATGTCGGCGGGCCGGAGCCGGGGCACCCCCATGTCCACGGTGACCTGGCCGTCTGGCTGCACCCGGAGCAGGATAGCGCCGGCAGCCGTGCCCACCGGTATTTCGGCTTTGTCCGTCAGGCCCATGTCCCGCACGAATCGGGCGAAGCAGCGGGCGCCGTTGCCGCATTGCTCCACTTCAGAGCCGTCCGCATTGAAGATGCGGTAGTGGAAATCGGTCCCCGCCAAGCGTGGCGGCTCCACCAGCAGCACTTGATCGCAGCCGATCCCGAGCCGCCGGTCGGCGAGCCGGGCCGCCAGCTCCGGCGTCAGGTGGACCCGTTGCCGCACAGCGTCCAGCACGACGAAGTCGTTGCCGAGGCCGTGCATTTTGGTGAATCGGTAGTGCATGGGAGTCGAGTTTCGAGGAGCGAGGTTCGAGGAGCGAGTTTCGCGGTTCTAGGCGCGAGTGAGGATAGGTGCGGGACCTAGCCCCTCGCCCCTCCATACCCGTTACACGCAACCCCTCACCCCCCCTACCGCCCGGTGCCCGTCCACCACGACATTAACCGATAACTCCTGCCCACCCCCCGAGCCCGACAAATGGCAGGTTACCTCCGACGGCCAGCAGACG
>NZ_JAIFKJ010000562.1 GCF_019695415.1 Thiohalocapsa sp. | reverse complement strand
GCGGCGGCCCCACCATCTCCGGCAGGATGGCGAGCGCCAAGGCGCCGATGGTGAGTACTTCCCCGGCGTTCTTGCTGCCCGCCTCCGCGGGGGCGTCGCTCACGGCCGGCTCCGCGGACAGCACGAAGTCGGCGTCCTGCAATTCGTCGCGCAGGGAGCGGGCGCGCTCCCAGGCGGTGTCCTCGTCCAGCGGGCGGCCGTCCGGGTCGGTGAGCGCCAGGGTCAGGGTCGGTGCGGTCATGGGAGACTCCTTGGGTTTGCGGGCGCGGGGCCGGAGCACGGACCGGGGGCGCAGGAACGGGACTCAGGAACGGCTCCAAAACCACTGCAATGCCTGCGTCGGCGAGGGCGATACCCGGTCACTTTCGCCAACCGCCACTGGGTTGGTCAAGCAGGCGGTGTGCCGCAGTTTGCGGCGCACAGGCATAGCCTATGCCCTGCCGACAGACCAGCCTGATCGAGGCCAGCTCGCTGACGCGCAGTTGATATCACGGCGGACGGGTGCTCCAATGTGGAGCCATACCCCACATTCGGGCTCCACATGAAGGCCATACAGATCTCCATCGACGAGGAGCTGCTGCGACGACTGGATGCGGACCCCGACGTGCAGCGCCTCGGCCGCTCCGCGGTCATGCGCCGCGCGGTCGCGGCCTATCTGCATGAGCGCCGTGCGCGCGACATCGCCGAAGCCTATCGGGCGGGCTATGGCCAGGACCACGGCATCGATGCCGAATTCACCGGCTGGGGAGAAGAAGGGCAGTGGCCAGAGGACTGACCCGATCCGGGCCGCGTCGCGGTGAGATCTGGATGTATCGGTTCCGCTCACCCGACAAGCGCAGGCCCGTGCTGATCCTGTCGCGCCCCGAGGCAATCGCCTGGTTGCACACGGTCACGGTCGCACCGATCACGAGCACCATCCGCGGATTGCCGAGCGAGGTCGTCGTGGGCACCGAAGCCGGCCTCAAGCACGATTCGGCCGTCAACCTGGACCACGTGCAGACCGTGGAGCAGGCGCAGATCGAGCGCTTCATCGGCTCACTGAATGCTGTCCGGATGCAGGAGGTCTGCGCTGCGCTGGCCGTGGCGCTGGGATGCGAGGAGGCGGGCCGCAGCGCGACGCATTGACGAGCGAGTCGCAGACCAGGCACGGTTTACCCGGCGAGCCCTCCACGGCAGAAGGCGCAGTCCTTCGCGGCCAGCCGAACCGCGGGGCGTATAACGGCGCACGAAACGCAACAGGCGACCGGTTGCCCATTCTGACAGAAGTGGCACCAGAGAGAGGCAGATGGCGGCCGACCCAGCCTCAGCATGACCGGCCGCGGTCCGCATCCGGTCTCCCAGCAGGAAGCGCTGGCTGCGCGGGAAGCCCTCCAGCGTCGGCACCAGCCAGAGCACGAAGCGGTACATGGCCTCCAGTGAGGCACCGGTCTCGCGGGCGTTGTCGGTCACAGGGGGAGTCCTCCCACGTATCAGCGCGCCGCAAAATGAACACGTAAAGTGCACATTGCGAAAATCGCGCGTAATAAGGAGGTAAAGAGGTAAGGATTTAAGGGGAAAAGGTCCTGGCGAGCCGGAAACCGACGTTGCCGTCGCGGTCGTCCGGCTGGTACCTGCCGCGGAAGGCGGCGCGGAGGTTCCTGGGGTTGGTCGCGCAGGAGCCGCCCCGCAGCACGACTGAATTGGCATCTTTTTTGCTAAGAAGTCGAGATTCCCCACTGCCATAACCGGCGTCATACGCGGAACCGGTCCACTCCCAGACATTGCCCAGCACCTCATGCAGCCCCCAGGGGTTCGCGGGCAGCGAGCCAACCGGGACGGTCTGCTACGATAGACACCGGTCTTGGCACTGCAGTCGGCGTAGTCGTAGTTGCCATCGTAGTTGGCCTGGTC
>NZ_JAIFKJ010000043.1 GCF_019695415.1 Thiohalocapsa sp. | reverse complement strand
GGAGAGGGAGAGCAGTCCAATCGGCGCCGCCTGAGCCCCTGCCTCCGTCGCACTACCCCCATCATCGCTTTGGAGCCGAGGACCAAAAATGAACCATGCCCGTTCCTCGCTGGCTTGCCTGCGCCATTTGCTGATTCCCTTGTTGCTGGCTGGCCTGCTTGCACCGGCGCAGGCCGAGGAAGGCGGGCAGGACGCGCTCAGACTTCTGGGTACCGGTGCCAGCTTCCCCGCGCCGCTTTATCTGCGCTGGTTCCGGGATTACTACTTGGCCCATCCGGACGTGCACATGGACTACCAAAGCATCGGCAGCGCTGGCGGTGTGAAGGACTTCATCGGTGGCCGCGTCGACTTCGCGGGCACCGACCTCAAGCTCACCGAGGAAGAAGCCGCGCAAGTGCCGGGCGGCGTGCACCAGCTGCCCATGGCGGCTGGCGCTATCGTGGTCGTCTATAACCTGGAGGGCGTTCCGGCGCTGAAGCTGAGCCGTGATGCCTTGGTGGGCATTTTTTCCGGCGCGGTTGCCAACTGGAACGATCCGGCGATCGCAGCCACCAACCCTAATGTGGGCCTGCCGGACATGCCCATCGTCGTCGTGGCACGCGCCGATGCCAGTGGCACCAGCTACAAGTTCACCCGCCACCTGAGTGCCCTGAGCCCAGACTTCGCGGCAGCCGTCGGAGCCAACATGAAACCGGACTGGCCGGACACACTGAAGGACCGTACCGCATTGGTCCGTTCGCCCGGCAACGGCGGTGTCGCAGCCACCGTGCGGGCGGTCCCCGGCAGCATCGGCTACGTGCAGTATGCCTGGGGTTTCCTGCCCGGCATCCAGATGGCGGCGTTGGAGAACCGCGCCGGTAACATGATCGACCCGGGCAACGCCGCTTTCGACGCCGCCCTGAGCTCGGTGATGGCCAACCCGAGCGCGCCCAAGGCGACTGATCCGATAGGCGCGGAGGCCTATCCCATCGTCGCGCTCTCCTGGCTGATGCTGCGGACGGAATACGAGGACCCGAGCAAGCTGCAAACGCTCAAGGATGTCATTGACTATGCTATGGGCCCGGGGCAAGCGGTGACCGAGCAAATCGGCTATGTTCGTCTCCCCGACTCTGTCATTGAGTACGTGCAGAATCAGCTCAAGTCACCGGCGGCTGAGCCTTAAAGAACCCTTGGTGCGAAGCGTCGAGGAGTCCCGCGGCCACTGTCGGTCTCCCTCGTGTCGGGCACAGGTCTTGATGCGCTAGCGGCTGCGGGTATTAAAAGCGCTCACTGATGACGCGCCACGGACGGCGCCCACTCGGGCGCGGAGTGGGCTGCTGCACCGCCGGAGGTTACCGCCGGCTCGCCGCGCCCAGCGGCCATCGTTGCCGCAGGCGGGTCAGAATCTCGCGCAAGCTCGCACAGCATTCATCCGGCCGCAGCTGGCGGTTGGCGGGGCTGCTCAGGATGCGATACGCGACGTAGGGGTGCATGACTCCACTCTGGTCTTATCGTTGGTTGTTCGGGTGCGGGTGTGGTTGCAGCCCTTGCGCTCAGGCCTACTCTCGCAGCTGGCTACTCATCGTACCGGAACATATCCCTTAGTCGCGCATGGGGCGCCGTTTCGTCTGCTTTACACGTGCTCGGCACATACATCTTGGGCGAAGGTCGCATTGTGATGCGATCGCCGCCGTTCAGCAGCGCTCGTCGCCGCGGTCCTCACGACGATCCTTTACACCCACCACTGAGTCTTGGTCTACTCTGACGGGCGTGCCCTCGGGCACCTGTGCCGCGGCACACCGCTCCTGCCTCTGTGCTGAGGTATGGCGATACATGTTCCGCGGGTCACATCGGCACCCGTCCGCGCAACCGCGCCGGCTCATCCTCCCCAAGCAGTGAATCCGATGGCTGAG
>NZ_JAIFKJ010000361.1 GCF_019695415.1 Thiohalocapsa sp. | reverse complement strand
GACGGTACGCTGGAGGTCCATCTTGGCCAGGGCCGCGCCGCCGAGGACGCCGAGCGCGCCGCCGACCACGCCACCGATGAGCGCGGCGGTGCCCAGGGACAGTCCGCCAAGGCCGATATCGATGGCGCCGCCCGACACCGCGCCGGCGGCGGCGCCGGCCAAGGCCAGCTGACGCTGCTTGAGCCCAAGTGCCGCTCCAACCTCGTCCGAAAACAGATCTTTGGCCAGCAACGAGGACGGTGGCAGGTCCCAGACGTTGTGCCTGAAGTGCTTGCGGATGGCCTGCTGGGCGTCCACCTCTAACTGCCGCAGCGCTTGCTGCAGGGCCAGGGTCAGCTGCTGCTGGATGGCATCGCGCTGATCGTCGGAGACGATGTCGTCCACCTTAACGACGCGGGTGACACGCTTGGACAGGGCGTCCTTGAGCAGCTGCATGATGGTGTCGGCGCACTGCTCGATGCGCCGGTCCCAGTCCGCCTCGAATGCGCGAATGGTCTCGTCGAGCATCGGCTCCCAGCGTTGGTCGATGGTCTTGAGCGCCCCGAGCAGGGCAATGCGCTCGGCGTAGGTGGCGCGGTGGGCGTTGAATTCGCGCACCGAGTTGAAGGACTTGTTCAGTGCGTCCTGCCAGGCCGGCATGTGTTTGGCGACATCGGTCAGGTTGTTCAGGATGGCCATGCGCGGCCGACCGGTGAGCCGCAGCAGTTCCATCTCCGTGCGATCCTTTTCCTTGATTCGCTTGGAGCCGTCTACCACCAGGATGATGCCGGCGCCCTCGGCCACCGGGCGCAGCAGGGCGCAGTCGTGGCTGAACATCCGGTCATCGCCGTGCTCGGCGACGAAGGCGCCTGCCAGGTCCGGCTCGTCGGCGTGGGCCTGAAACCACTCGAGGATGGCGCTCGGGTTCTGGAAGCCGGGGGTATCGATGAATCTCAGGACGGTGCGGCCGTCGATGATGACCGGATAGTCGTCGGTCGTGGTGGTGGTGCCCGCACGCTTGTCGATGGCGATGCGGTCATTCTCCGTGAGCGTGGCGACCACCGAGGACTTGCCCGCGTTCGGGTGCCCCATGATGGCGAGAACCGGTGTGCTCGCGGTCGCGGTCGTCGACCCGGGCGCTGCTCTGCGTTGGGCCGCTGCGCGGCTCCTGGTTGCCATTATTCGGCCTCCTCTGCCGGGCCGGCCAGCATCTCCAGCCGCAGATAGGGATCGCCCAGCTGTTCGATCTTGCGCTGCCAGTCTTGGAACTCGAACTCCGGCAGCGGGGGCAGGGGGTCATCGCCGTCTGGATCGCCCACGAGTGCGAGTACGACTTGCGCATGTTCGCCCGCGGCCGCCCGCACCGCACGCAGAAAGCGCAAGGTCTCGGTGATGGGCGGTTGCGAGCCGTCCGCAAGAAGTGCGACGCGCGCCGGCGGCGCGAGCCAGTCGGCGTTCTCGATGCTTGCCAGCGCGCCCTTGGCCTGCGCACTCCCGCCGCCGAAGGTCGCGGAGCTGTGCACGCGCCAACCGCTGAGCCCTCGCAGCAGCTGTTGCAGCCGCGTCTGGTCCGCGTTGCCGAGCACGTCCGCGACGTCGACATGCAGCAGCAACACGCAGGCATCGGCGGCAACAGCACTGGTCGATGACGCTGCACCGAGGTCGGCCCCGCCGCGACGGTGTTGGGTTGGTGCCCGTCCCGGCTCTGTTCGTGGCTCTGGTTGTGGCCCTGATTCTGGCCCTTTTGCTGGATCAGATGTCGGCTCCGGCCGGGACCCGGGGGTCTTCGCCGATCGCGTCGCCGGCCGCGCGGCGGATGGTTGCATCGATGGGGTCGACGCCGGTGGACTCGGCGCCTTTGCCGCTGGCTCTTCTGCATCCGGCGTGGGTTTGGCGGTGGGTTTAGCCTTGGAT
>NZ_JAIFKJ010000044.1:1421-1893 GCF_019695415.1 Thiohalocapsa sp. | reverse complement strand
ATTGCGTAACGAGTGACAGAGCATGAGCAAGACCTATTCGCCTGAACGGAAAGCCAGTCTGATGGCCAAGATGCTGCCGCCGCAGAATGTGCCGGTGCGCGATCTGGCCCGCGAGACGCAGATTCCCAAGGACACCCTCTACAGCTGGCGCTCGCGTGCCCTGAAGGCGCGCCAAGGCACCCTGGAGCATCCCAGCGGCGCACAGGGCGAACGCAGCAGTGGCGAGAAGTTCGCCATCGTGGTGGAGACGGCGCGTCTCGATGAGGCGCAACTGAGCGCCTATTGCCGCCGTCAGGGGCTCTATGCCCATGAGATTGCCGCCTGGCGCGCGGCCTGCGAACAGGCCAATGCGGCAGCATCCGCGCCCGTCGATCGCGCCAAGGCGCGTGGCGAGCAGCAGCGCCTCAAGGAGCTCGAGCAGGAGCTCGCGCGCCAGGAGGAGGCGGTGGCCGGGGCGGCGGCCTTGCTGGTG
>NZ_JAIFKJ010000044.1:0-1411 GCF_019695415.1 Thiohalocapsa sp. | reverse complement strand
GGGGCGGCCGGTGGGGGGGGCGGCGGAAGGGGCAAGGGGGGGGCGTGCGGGGCCGGCGGTTGGGGCAAAGGGGGGTGGCGGGAGGCGGGGCCTCAAGGAGCGCGAGCAGGGGCTGGGGCGGAAGGAGAAGGCGCTGGCGGAGGCGGCCGCCTTGCTGGGGCTCCAAAAAAAAGTCCGGCACGTGCGGGGCGACGCGGACGCCTGATCGCAGTGGAGCAGCGCCGCGCCGTGAGCACCTGGATCGAGGAGGCCTGCGCCGCTGGGGCGCGCCTGAAGCCCGCCTGCGCGGCCGTGGGGCTGTCGGTGCGCACCCTGCAGCGCTGGCGTAGCGAAGACGGGATCAAGGCCGATGCCCGTGCCGCGGCGGCCCAGGGGCGCACACCGGCCAATCGCCTCAGCGAGGCCGAGCGTGCGACGCTGCTCGAGGTCTGCAACGCCCCCGAATTCGCCGACCGCCCGCCGAGTCAGATCGTTCCGGCGTTGGCCGATCAGGGGCGCTACATCGCCTCGGAGGCGAGCTTCTACCGCGTGCTGCGCGCGCATGGACAACTCGCCCACCGCGGCAAGGCCCGCACGCCCAGCCACCGCCGTCCCGAGCCCGTGGCGGCAACAGCGCCCAATCAGCTGTGGAGCTGGGACATCACCTATCTGGCCACGACCCTCAGGGGGAGCTTCTTCTATCTCTATCTGATCCTGGATGTGTTCAGCCGCAAGATCGTCGGCTGGGCGGTCTTTGCCGAGGAGCGCAGCGCGCACGCCGCCGCGCTCTTCGAGCAGACCCACCGGCGCGAAGGCGTCGACCCGCAAACCCTGACACTGCATTCCGACAACGGCGCGCCGATGAAGGGCGCCACCATGCTGGCTACGCTCCAGCGCCTCGGGGTCGTGCCCTCCTTCAGCCGCCCCGGCGTCAGTAACGACAATCCCTACTCGGAGGCACTCTTCAAGACGCTCAAATACCAGCCGACCTTTCCCAACCAGCCCTTCGAGGATCTCGAGCACGCCCACACCTGGGTCGGCGGATTCGTCGACTGGTACAACGAGCACCATCGCCATAGCGCACTGAAGTTCGTCACCCCCGGGCAGCGCCATCGCGGGGAAGATCAGCGCATCCTGGAGGACCGAGCGCGTCTCTATGAGAGCGCCAGGGCGCAACATCCAGAGCGCTGGAGCGGGGCAACCCGCAACTGGGAGCCCGACACCTGTGTGCTCCTCAATCCCGGAAAACCGACGTCAACGAAGGAGGTCGACAGCATGCACAACGACACCTGAGCGAAGCGACATCTTTCTTGACAACGACCGACAGCTCTCGCCCGGGCGCACGCACACGCCTTTGCCGTCGACGCTATCGACCAGAATGGCCCCGGGCGACACCGGCGTCGGCGCTGGCAATTGCTCCGAAAACGCCTCC
>NZ_JAIFKJ010000418.1 GCF_019695415.1 Thiohalocapsa sp. | reverse complement strand
ATGGCGGGGCGTCCTGCCCCGCACGGGAAGCGCCAAAAAATCGGCGCTTCCCTAGAGGTGCCCTTAACCCACCGTCTCGCTCCGAGATTTATCAATGCCGGGCGCGCATGCGTCTCCATAAACTGTGCCATATCGCCTAGGCGGCGCCTGGCGGACGACCGCCCCGGCGGCCCGCCGCAGACCCCAGTTACGGAGGCAACATGTCCACAGAAGCCACAACCGCGGCACCTGCCGCCGGGGCCGCTCCGCGCCTAGATATGCCCGACAGCCGCCTGGAGCACTTCCCGGCTGCCTTCTTCGCAATGGTCATGGGCCTCGCTGGGCTCACCATCGGCTGGGAAAAGGCCCAGGCCGTGCTGGGCCGTGACTTCCCATTCGTCCCCTGGCTCATTGGTGCCGCGACCCTGCTCTTTGCCGGGCTCGCGCTGCTTTACATCGCCAAGCTGGTGCTACACCCGGCTGCTGTTCGTGCGGAGGTGCGTCACCCGGTGCGGATCAATTTCATGCCGACCATGGCTATCAGCCTGCTGCTGCTGGCCATCGTCTATCTGCACGCCGTACCCGAAGCCAGCCGCTGGCTGTGGCTGACCGGCGCGGCTCTGCAGCTCGGCTTCACGCTCTTCGTGGTCAACGCGTGGATGCACCACGAGCACTTCCAGGTGCAGCACATGAACCCGGCTTGGTTTATCCCTGCTGTCGGCAATGTGCTGGTGCCTGTGGCGGGGGTGCCGCTGGGCTATGAGCTCGTGTCCTGGTTCTTCTTCAGCGTCGGCATTCTGCTGTGGCCGGTGCTGCTGACCATCGTCTTCTACCGCGTGCTGTTCCACCAGCCCTTGCCGGAGCGGCTCATGCCGACCCTGTTCATCCTAGTGGCGCCGCCGGCGGTGGGCTTTATCGCCTATGTCCGCCTCACCGGGGAGGTGGATGTGTTTGCGCAGATCCTCTACTTCTCGGCGCTGTTCTTCACTGTCCTGCTCGCCACGCAGGTAACCCGCTTCCTGCGCATCCGGTTCTACCTGTCCTGGTGGGCCTACTCCTTCCCGCTGGCGGCCATCTCCATCGCCAGCATACTGATGGCCGAGCAGACGGGCCTCGTTGGCTTCCTGTATCTAGGCTTCGGCCTGCTCACCATGCTGTCCGGCATCGTCGTCCTGCTGCTGATTCAAACCGCCCGCGCCGTGCGTGAGCGCGGCATCTGCCTGCCGGAATGACCGCACCGCTAACCGCCGAAGCGCACGGAGACAAAAAGCCATGAGTCATCCCCAATCCACAGCGGCCGCCACGACGCCAGCCAACGCAGCGCCCGGGAACATGACACTCAGGAGCACCCTGGTGTTGGGCCTGCTGGCGGCACTCTTCGCTTTCGGAGTCGCCCTGCTCTACACCCTGACCCGCGATGAAAGTGGGCTGTCACCGGCACAGCAGCCAACTGCAAAGAGCGCTATACCGACAGCGCCCAACACCCAGACCGATGCGGCGCCGCAAGCCATGCCGGCGGCCGGCAACCATGCCGCTGACGCTGCTCGCCTCGACGCGCTGCAGATGGAGGTCGCGGCCCTAGAGGCGGAGTTGGCGGGCACTCGCCGGCGCATTGACAGCCTCTCTGCCAGCGCGGCCGGATTCGCCGACGCCAGCGCCCGCATCGAGGCGCTGGAGGCTCAGGTGGCAGCCGCCCGGCGAGCCGCAGATGCGGCTGCGGCCCAGGCCGCCCAAGCGGCCGACGTCGCTCGGCGCTTCGGCCGCCTGACGGCGGATTACGCGGAGCTCGGTGCCCGCTTCACGGCCGACGGCGTGCTGATCCGCCTGGATGAGACGGCGCTGGCCTTTGCGCCCGGCACCACCGAGCTACCGGCAGCGGCCAGGGAGGCGCTGACGGACATCGCGGCCTTCCTGCAGCGCCACCGCTCGCAGCAGGTCCGGCTGCGCGGGCACACCGACGCCACTGGCTCCGACGCTTCGAACATCGCACTCTCTGAAGCGCGCGCAGCAGCGGTACGGGACGCGCTGATAACACTCGGCGTAGCGGCGGATCGGCTGAAGATCGAGGGCGCAGGCGCCGCCGAGCCCATCGCTGACAATGCGAGCGCCGAAGGACGCCGCCGCAACCGACGGGTGGATATTCTGCTGGCCTCGCCCGCGCAGACGGCGGGCTGATCCGGCGCGGGCTCGGCCGCGTCGACGCCCGAGCGGCCAATGGAGAGGCATTAGGGGGATGCTGATTGATTGGGCATCCTGCCCAAAGATCAGACGGAGCCGGGCCTGTCCAGACATTGGGCGGTTTCACGGCTCCTTCATTTTCAGTGACTTGCGTCGCCGAAAATGGCGGGGCTTCCTGCCCAGCACGGGAAGCGCCAATAAGTCGGCGCTGCCTTAGCTGCCGTCGGACTAAGGTCAACACCTGATGGCGTGCATGGCTGAGTAACCCCGAAGACCCTGGGCCGGCCTCGGTCGCGGCATCCGTGTCCGCGGCCCGGACCGGTTTCAGCTCAAGACAACAGCAACAGCAGAAGCAACAACAACAAAAGGCCGAGGGCGACGACCAGCAAGGGCAGACACTGTGCCAGCGTACAGCCGTTCTGCGGGCCCGGTTGACGCATCAACAGCAGATCGAACAACAGCTGGAGGCAGTCCGTCAGGGTACACCCCACCGGTCGAGGCTCTGGCCTCGTGAACCCGGGCCTCGGTGCGGGCAAAACGCCTGCGGGCCGCATCGGCTCCGACAGGCACCGCAACCGCCGGCGCAGGAGCTCGGGGCGCGCACAGGGTCGCTTCGCCGCAAGCCGTCCGCGCGCCGGGGGCCGAGACCGCGCAGGGCTGCGCGTGGGGGCCCTCATCGCCGGCCGATCCGCCGCACCTCGCCGTCGAACGTCGGCACGGAGAGCACGAACGGATCCGTTGGGTAGGTGAGAGCCTGCTCTTCCAGAATGCCGATGGCGATCTCCTCGCCCATGCGCAGGCTGTCGTAATAGTCCGAGAAGTAGTGGACGCCGGCCATGTTGCGGCCAATGGAGATGTTGGCCGCGAGCTTGTTGAGCTCTCCCTCCAAGGTCAGGAAGGTTTCGGGCTCCTCGGGGCTCAAGGATTCCATATCCAGCTGCTGTCGTGGCGGGACGCAAGGCTCGGCGCAGTCCGGAATTGCTGCAGGCAGGGCTGGTGCACGGAACTGCACAGGCGTGTCACCGTGCTCGAACGGCTTGAAGAGGATGCTCGGGTTGCCGTTCAGGTCGGTGTGCTCCACCAGCACGGAGCTGGTGTCGAAGTAGGCCTTGAGGATGGTCACGCAGGCTCCGGCGACGGTGGCGTGACCGGCACCATAGGCCGGGTGCATCGGTGAGCCCTCCGGGAAGGCCATGGGCAGGAACCAGCTGTTCGCGTCCTGCGGAGTCCCGCTGCCGGTGCAGGGTGGAGCCGCGTTAAGGGACTCGATCTGGGCGAGCGTGCCATTGTTCTGCAACTCCTGCGCGAACACCGTCATGTGGGTTAGAAGCGCCTGCGGGACGTGCTCGGACGCGGCGGCGTTGCGGCGCACCAGCTCGAGGCGCGCGGCGAGCGCCTCCGGACGCAGCCGGATGTGGTTGTTGAACTTCTGGAAGCGCACCGCCTTCAATGCCCGCGTGGCAACTTCCGTGACCAAGGTGAGGATGTGCGGTCCGCCGTAAAGGGCGAAGCCGCCGGCATGGCGCCGGTAATCCGGGTTCCCCGAGCCGGCTCCGACGCCGGAGAGCTGATCGAAGGCCGGGTCCGTCGGCGTGCCCATGGCCAGCAGGATCAGGCAGGCATTGAGGTAGGCCTCGTACAGGGCGTCGTAGTGCACATAGGTCGCGAGGTCGCGCGGTGTGGTGATGAAGCGGCGCGTCGCCGGACCGCTTGCCGGCCCCGCGAAGGTTTCGGGGTCCGGCCGCAGGCCGCGTTGCACGGCCACGTAGTCCGCCATGCACTGCATGTAGTCACGCCCCTCGGTGGCGACCGGCACACGCTGGTCGATCTGCAGGACCCCGTAACGGATCAGGCCGTCGCGCACCGAGCCGCCCAGCACGTCGGTGTTGCCGATGAGCATGAACTGCGACAGATAAGGTCCCACCTCGACCCCCGGCGAGGAGCCGCGGAACACGGTTTGCGGTGTGAGCGCGCCGCCCTCCACCTTGCGGGGGCGCCCGCTTGGATCCTGCATATAAGGGAGATTGTTGAGCCGGTTCACGGCGCCGTCGATGGCTGGATTGCTGTTGCCGGTCTCGAAAGCGTTCAGCGGCTGATCCCGTAGCACGGCGAGCTCGTAGACCTCGGCCATCTCGAACACCAGCTCTGGGTTCGGTTTACCGTCGTCGCCGAGTAGTGGCGGTGCCGGCGGCATGGTCACCGCCTGCGCGTCCGGCCCCTCCAGCTCGTAGGCGGTGCCAGCGGTAGGCGCCTCCCATTGCCGATAATTGCCCGGCGCTGGGTTGCTTGGCGTCTCGGCGCCATTCGGCGCAACGGTCCAGTGCGCCCCGTGGCGCACAGCAGACGTAAACGGGTCGATGAAGCCCTCATCGATGGCGCGGCGGAACTGCACGAAGTCCCGCGGATCGTTCAACAGGCCGGTGTCCGGATGGTGCGGCAGGCCTTTCGTGAAGCTCATGAAGTACTTGGCGCCGGCGAAGCGCTCCTCGTCGCCGTTGGCCTCATGGGTCGGATGCGTGCGGCCGCGGGCCAGCTCGGCGGCCTCCAGGCGGATGGCGTAGGACTCTTGTCTGCGGTCTGTCATGGTCGTGATCTCCGAGTCAGCAAGGGTGTGCTCGTCGCGCACCAGGAATCCCGCGGCATTCAACGACAGCGCAATCGGGAGCCGGCCGCGACAGGTCAAGCTGACCACGGAAAACCGTGCGGTTTTGTAGGAATACGCTGTCCGGCGTTGTCAGCCGGAGGAGCTGGCCGTTGACATCAAGACCATTTCAGGGGATCTCTGATGCGCTGATCAGTGATTCTGTACGCAGCAGAGCCAAGTACGCCCGACAACGGCGCACACCCGCCTGCACAGACAGCGAGCATTGCGCCGCCGTCACAGCGCAGGTCTGTTTCCGTCAGGGTCTAGCGGGTGTCGGATAGAGCCAGCCGAGGATGCCGTCGCGGCGGAAGGGGCGCCAGGTACCCGCCGGCTGCGCGAGACGATCCCCTACGGCGTAGAGGGTGAGCGGATGGACGCCGAGTCCGAGATGGCTGGATTCCACCTCGATGTTCTCGGCCCTAGGCCCTGCGGGCTGCGCACTCTGGTGCCAGGGCACGATGCCGTCGCTGCGGCTGTAGATGCTCGTGCTAGGCACCGGCAGCGGGTCATGCAGGGCGTCAAGGCCCGGGGGCAGGCCCATGGCGTCCCCGGTGATGCGCTCATAGGTTCGCCAAAGGTCTGCAGGCCGCGGTGACCCGCTGATGGGTGTGCCGAGGCAGATCACCTGGCGCACGCTGTCGGAGGCCGCCAGCGCCAGAGCCCGGGCGTAGAGGCCGCCGAGGCTCCAGCCCACCAGGCTTACGGACCGACCATGGCTATCCGAGAGCTCCGACAAGCGCCGGCGGCAGCCATCGAATACCCCAGCCCGCGGACCCAGGTTCACGCCCTGACCCCAGGCGGATACGGCGTAGCCTCGGCCGGAGAGAAAGGTCCGCAGCGGCAGGGTGTTGAGGTCGCTGCCGAACATGAGTGGCAGCACGAGCACCG
>NZ_JAIFKJ010000426.1 GCF_019695415.1 Thiohalocapsa sp. | reverse complement strand
GCCTTGATGGTGTCGATATCCTTGATGGAAGGCTCGGCAGGGGTCGCCACCACGGCGCCGTCGTCGCCCAGGAAGGCGATGCCGTTGATCTGATCGCGCTCGTTAGGCCAGCGGCCCTCGTCGATGGCGCGCACCAGGTTCAGCGTCACGGCTTCGCCCTCGCCGCGGACGATGGCGTCGATCCAGGGCGCCTCCGCGAGCACCTGCTTGAACATAAAGGTGGGATGGATGCCGCCGAGAACGGTGACGGCATTCGGGCACTCCTCCTTGGCGATCTTGAGCACCCGCTGCGCGGCATAGATCATCGGCGTCATGGCCGTGGTCGCGACGACATCAGCCCCAGACTCGCGGATGGCGCTGCGCAGCTGCTCGTCATCCAGGTCGTCCACCAGGGCGTCGACGAACTGATAGTCCATGTAGCCGCCGGCCTTGAGGTAACCGGCGAGGTACGTGACCCAGGCCGGCGACCAGTTCCCGGCGATATCGGCGGCGCCGGCGCTGTAGTTGGGATGGACGAAGAGGATGCGCATGGATCGGCTCCGTGTCGGTGAGCGTCGGTCGCGGACAGGCACCGGCGACTGCGTTAGGGTGGCAGCGCGCCGCTCGGGCGTGGGCCGCCGGCGTGCTGCAACGGTTCTGGTCTGGGCGAGTGTCGGCGACGGCACCCCTTCGCGTCATTGAGCCCCATCTATCATTATGCTGATGCCGGTGTTAGGGGGCGCCTGATCCCGATGCGAAGGGGAAGGCGCCAGGCCGGCTTGGGCCGTTACGGCTCGCCTGCCCCGGATGGTACTGCGCCTGGCGCGTGTCGCCAGCGAAAAAACTGTCATTCCGTCTTTCCGTTGATCGGTGTCAAGCTGGCTGGACACCTGTCCCGCCATGATCATCAGACATGAAGCACTGCGCGCTGATCGGTATCGGTCCGGGGCATCCGGACTTTCTGACCCTCCAAGCCGTGGCCGCCATGCGCCGGGTGGACGTGTTCTTTCTGCTGGAGAAGGCCGGCCGTGGCAAGGACGAGCTGCTCGCGCTGCGCCGGCAGATCATGCAGCGCGTGCGCCCGGACGGCGGCTATCGGGAGGTGGCGGTGCCGAGTCCGCCGCGCCCGCGTGCCGTAGACCGCGACAGCGACGCCTACCGCGGCATCGTCGCCGACTGGCACGCGGAGAAGCGGCGCATCTTCGCGCACCTGCTGACCCGCGAGCTGGCCGGCGGACAGACCGCCGGTCTGCTGTTGTGGGGGGACCCGCTGCTCTATGACCAGACCATCAGCATGGTCGAGGCGGTGGCTCGGGAGCTGCCTGAGACCGTGGAGGTGAGCGTGATCCCCGGCATCAGCGCCGTGCAGGTGCTGGCGGCGCGGCATCGAATCCCGCTCAACCGGGTCGGCGAGTCGGTGCAGATCATCACCGGACGCGAGGCGGAGCAGGTGGACCCGGCGCGAGTGCAGAACGCCGTTGTGATGCTGGATTACAACGCCTCCTTCCAGCGCTTTCTCGGTCAAGACATGGACATCTACTGGGGCGGCTACCTGGGCGCCGACGACGAAGTACTGGTCGCCGGGCCGCTGGATGAGGTCCTGGATGAGCTGCTGCGAGTTAAGGCCAGCCTGCGCGAGGAGAAGGGCTGGCTCATGGACACCTACCTATTGCGCCGGCGTTCGCCCAAGTCGACTTGAGCACGGCGATGCGACATGACAGCCCCCCACACTGGTTGCGTGCAGCGGCAGCGTCGGTTCTCGCGCAATTGTGGTCTCTGCGACAGGCTTAGGCGCCGGGCCACCACGGGGGGGGCCCGCCTTGGCCTTGCTGCGAGCAGCCACCGGGCAACGGGGCGGCGAGCAACATGACGCGACCTGGGCTTAACTCGCCCTGACACAGCCATCGCACCGAGAAC
>NZ_JAIFKJ010000269.1 GCF_019695415.1 Thiohalocapsa sp. | reverse complement strand
CGGGAAACAGGTTCTACGTGTCTTAATCACTCGCCGCCGCCGCAAACCATCCGCTGGCAGCACACCCCAAGGCACCGGTCTGCGGCTGTTGCATCGCTGAGCAGTCTCAGCCACCGCGCAGGCGCCCCGGTCGTCACGATGAGCCGCGCACGCAGCTAGAATGCGCGCTGCCGCAGCCGAACCGGCGCCTGCGCCAGCGGAGGTCCCTCCATGACCCGACTCACCAGCATGCCAGGCTTTCTGCCGTTCGTGGTGGTGGTGTTCCTGAACAGCTTCGTGGATCTGGGGCATAAGATCATCATCCAGAACACGCTGTTCAAGGCCTATGACGGGCCCGAGCAGATTTGGCTCACGGCGTTGGTGAACGCCCTGATCCTGCTGCCGTTCATTCTGCTGTTCACGCCCTCGGGCTGGCTCGCCGACCGCTGGCCCAAGAATCGCGTCATGCGCACCGCGGCCTGGGTGGCGGTGGGCATCACGCTCGGCATTACGGCGTGCTACTACCTCGGGCTGTTCTGGCCGGCTTTCGTCATGACCTTCGTGCTGGCGCTGCAAAGCGCCATCTACTCGCCCTCCAAGTTCGGCTACATCAAGGAGCTCTGCGGCACCGAGGCCCTGACCCCCGCCAACGCCTGGGTACAGGCGAGCTCCAGCATCGCCATCCTGGCCGGCATCTTGACCTTTTCGGTGCTGTTCGAGCTGATGCTGGCCACCCCGAGCGGGGGCATCGGCGGGACCGGCCTGCCGCCGGACGAGATCATGCGCCGCATCGCGCCGGTTGGCTGGTTTCTGGTGCTGGCCTCGCTGCTGGAAGTGGCGCTGGCCTACCGCCTGCCCGACAAGCGCTCCGGCGATACGGCCATGCACTTCGACTGGTCGCAGTATCTGCGTGGGCGCTATCTGCTGCACAACCTGCACGCGGCCTGGGACAACACCGTCATTTGGCTTTCCATCATCGGGCTGGGCGTGTTCTGGGGCATCTCCCAGGTGCTGCTGGCAGCGTTCCCGGCCTTTGTCGAGGACAGCCTCGGCGAGACCAACACGGTGGTGATCCAGGGCGTTATGGCCTTCGCGGGTATCGGCATCATCATTGGTGCGGCTATCGCCGGGCGCATCGCCCGCGATCACGTCGAGACAGGGCTGATCCCGTTCAGCGCGCTCGGCATCGCAGCGACGCTGTTCGTGCTGCCCGCCATCGGCATCACCTGGCTCCATGGCGCCAACTTCTTTGCTCTAGGGCTCCTCGCCGGCATGTTCATCGTGCCGTTGAACGCTCTGATCCAGTTCAATGCCGGCGAGCGCGAGCTTGGACGGGTGCTCGCGGCGAAGAACTTCATCCTCAACTGGATCATGCTGGCCGGGCTCATCGTCACCGTCATCTCGGCGCTGGCGGACACCGGGAGCCGAGCGATCATGGTGGCGCTGGCGGTGGTCGCCCTTGGCGGGGCCGTCTACACCGTCTGGCAGCTGCCGCAGTCGCTGGTGCGCTTCTTCATCGCCAGGCTGATGTCGGCGCGCTACCGGCTGCAGGTGATCGGGCTCCACCACATGCCGGCCCAGGGCGGTGTGCTGATGCTCGGCAACCACATCAGCTGGATCGATTGGGCCATGGTGCAGATGGCGAGCCCCAGGCCCGTGCGCTTCGTCATGGAGCGGGTCATCTACGAGCGCTGGTGGCTCAAGTGGTTCCTGGACTTCTTTGGTGTAGTGCCCATCTCCCGCGCCAGCAGCCGCCACGCGCTGCACAAAGTCACCGAGCTCATCAACCGCGGCGAGGTGGTGTGCATCTTCCCAGAGGGCACGCTCAGCAAGAATGCGCAGCTCGCCGAGTTCAAGCGCGGCTTCGAGCGGGCGGCAGAGGACGCTGACGGCGTCATCCTGCCGTTTTACCTGCGTGGGCTTTGGGGCAGCCGATTCTCAAACGCCAGCGACAAGCTCAAGGCAAGCCGCCGGGAGGGCCGGGCGCGGGACGTTATCGTCGCCTTCGGCGCCACCATGCCCATCGCCAGCGGCGCCCAGCAGGTCAAACAGGCGGTGTTCGAGCTTTCGGTGAGCTCCTGGGCGGAGCACGTGCAGGCCCTTCCTACCCTACCAGCGGCCTGGCTCGGGGTCGCCAAGCGCCGGCTCGGCATGCCCATGGTGTTTGACGCCGCGTCCGGTACCGCACTCACCGGCCGACGGCTTATTGCCGCAGTGCTCATCTTCGCCCGCGCCATCCGCCGGCGCTGCCCGGAGCAGAATCTCGGCATCCTGCTGCCGGCATCCAGTGCTGGGGTCATCGCGAATCTGGCCGGTTGGCTGGCCGGCAAGACGGTCGTCAACCTCAATTACACCGCGAGTCCCGAGGCGGTGCGCGCGGCGCTTGAGAGCGCCGGCATCCGTAACGTCGTCACCGCAGACCGCTTCGTCCGCAAGCTCGCCCAGCGCGGCATCGGCGCCGAGCACCTGCTGGCCGGTGTGACCCTGCACCGGATGGAGGCCATCCGCGCCGGGGTTGGGCGGGCGCAGGGCTTCGCCGCCCTGGCGGCGGCCATCGCCCTGCCCGCCTGGCTGCTGCGGGCCTTGTTCTGTCGGCGCGTGCACCCGGAGGATACGGCAGCCATCCTGTTCTCATCGGGCAGCGAGGGTGCGCCCAAGGGCGTGGAGCTCACGCACCGCAACATCTTGGCGAACGTGCGTCAGATCGCCGATGTGCTCAACACCGAAACCGACGACCTGATGCTCTCCAACCTGCCGCTGTTTCATGCCTTCGGGCTCACGGCGACAACGGCGCTGCCGCTGCTGGAGGGCATCCCCATGGTCTGCCATCCGGACCCCACGGACGCCCTCGGCAATGCCAAGGCCATCGCCCGCTACAAGGCCACGGTGTTGTGCAGTACGTCGACGTTCCTCAGGCTCTATGTCAGACACCGCCGGGTGCATCCACTGATGCTGGAGAGCCTGCGCATCGTCGTCGCAGGGGCGGAGCGCCTGAGCCCGGATGTTCGCGATGCCTTTGCGGTCAAATTCGGCAAGCGCATCTACGAGGGCTATGGCGCCACGGAGACCACTCCGGTTGCGAGCGTCAACGTGCCGGATGCCATCGAGGTCGGCAATTGGAAGGTGCAGACGGGCAGCAAGCCCGGAACCGTCGGCATGCCGCTGCCAGGCACCAGCTTTCGCGTCGTGGATCCGAATACGCTGGAGACCCTGCCCACGGGCGAGGATGGTCTGATCCTCATCGGGGGCGTGCAGGTCATGAAAGGCTACCTCAATGACCCGGCGCGCACCGAGGCCGCGGTCGTTGAGCTGGACGGCCAGCGCTGGTACAAGACCGGCGATAAGGGCCACCTGGATGCCGACGGTTTCCTCACCATCGTCGATCGATATTCCCGCTTCGCTAAGCTGGGTGGTGAGATGGTGAGCCTCGGCGCCGTCGAGCAGCAGGTGCGCCGGGCCGTAGGCAGGCCGGAGCTGGAGCTCTGTGCCGTGGCTCTGCCGGATGCAAAAAAGGGTGAGCGCATCGTCCTACTGCTGGCCGCGGATCTCGACCCGGACAATCTGCGTGCGACCCTGATCGAGGCCGGAGTGAGCGCCCTGTTGCTGCCGTCGACGGTGGTCGCCGTGGACGAAGTGCCCAAGCTCGGCAGCGGCAAAACGGATTTCGCCGCCGCTTCGCGCCTCGCAAAGGCCCGCCTGGAGCCCGCCGGCGCCGGCGCGGCCCCGGCCGATGCTGCTGCACAGTCTCACCCGTGATTTCCATCGAGCATCCTCATGACCAAAGACACCGTCCAACGACTGCCTACGCCTCGCCGCCTACCCTGGCGCCCTGCACTGCCGACACTGCTGCTGTTGACGCTGCCGCTGTTACCGCTGGGCGGTTGCGGCGAGGACCCGATGGGCCCCGACAATCGCCTGGCGCTGATGGCGCTCACCAAGTGCCGCCACGACCAGGCGCTGCAGCTCGCGGACAACGCCATCGCCCGGGGCAACGCGCAAAACGTGCACCGGGCCTGGGCACTGAAGGCGGCCATCCTGCGCGATCGCGGTGATACGGGCGCCGCCGAGAAGCTTTATCCGGAGATCGCCGCAGCCTGGGAAGCCGCCAAGGGGCGCACCCTGACGGACGCACGCCGCGAGCGCGATATCGGTCTTTTTTTGGAGGTTGCTCGCGCAGAACGCCTTGCCCAGGGCCTGAGCGAGGACTGCTCCGACCTGCCATCACCCGCTACCCCTGCACTGAACACGGAGCAGGCGCAGGGGCTGCGTGGCGATTGACCTTGCCGTAGCGGCGTCGCGCCGGATGACGCCTGCTGCCGCTTATCGCGCCGCGGTAGACGCCGGGCGCATCGATCCGGACCCGGCACAGCAGCCCGCAGTCGACGCATTGAATGCGCTGCACCACGCACTCACAACGGGGGTCACGAGCGAGCCCGCATCCGTCGGCAACATCGGGCGTTTGTTAGGCAAGCTGCGGCGACGCCCCGCCGCGCCGGTGCCGGGACTCTACCTCTGGGGCGGTGTCGGCCGCGGCAAAACCTTGTTGATGGACATCTTCCACGGCTGCTTGCCCGGCTCCGGCAAGCGCCGCGTGCACTTCCACCGCTTCATGCAAGAGCTGCATACCGCGCTGCGCGAGATGTCCGGGCGGCGTGATCCACTCGCACACATCGGCGCGACGCTGGCCGCAGACAGCCCTATCCTGTGTCTCGACGAGATGCAGGTGGAAGACATCACGGATGCCATGCTGATGGCGGGTTTGCTGGACGCCCTGTTCCGCCACGGCATCACGCTGGTGACCACCTCCAATGTGCCGCCGGAGGACCTCTACCGAGGCGGTCTCCAGCGCCAGCGCTTCCTGCCGGCTATCGGCCTGCTGCAACAGCACTGCCGGGTGCTGAAGCTGGCCGGCGATACCGACCACCGCCTGCGCCGTCTGGATCAGAACGCTGTCTATCTGACGCCCACAGGCCCGGCCGCGGATAAGGCCCTTGAGCACCGCTTCGTGACGCTCACCGCCGGCGCCGTGGCCCTTCGCGAGCCAGTCGTGGTCAACAACCGCCCAATCCCCACTGTGGCTTGGCATCCGGGGGTCGTTTGGCTCGACTTCCTTGAGCTCTGCAGCATTCCGAGATCAAAAAACGACTACCTTGAGCTGGCACGCACCTTTCACACAGTGATACTCGCCAATATCCGCCCGCTGGACGATGAGCAGAGTGACCGTGTACACCGGCTCGTCACGCTGGTGGATGCCCTGTACGATCGCGGCTGCAAGCTTATCTGCAGCGCCGACGCATCCCCCGACGCCCTCTACCAGGGACGCGACCTGGCGTTCGCGTTCGCGCGCACCCGCAGCCGACTGATTGAGATGCAGACCCGTGCCTATCTCGCCCGGACCCACCTCGGTTGAGCCGCATTGCTTGGCTTGTCAGACGAAGGAGGGTTGCCGCACACGGGCGTCCCGGCCCGAGCCACCGCGAGCGACGCCGGCGGCTCGCCCGGCGCATGCGCCGCATGGGACGCGGCCGATATCGACGCCGTAGAATGCCCACCTTAGCCTCGTGACGGCCGGACCGCCACGCGTCAACCTGTGCCTCGGAGATATCCCATGCTGAACAAGAAGCTCTTGGACATCCTTGTCTGCCCCGTCACTAAAGGGCCGCTCATTTACGACCGCGAGTCACAGGAGCTGATCTCTGTCGCCGCACGCCTCGCCTATCCGATTGTCGATGACATTCCGGCGCTCATCGAGTCCGATGCCCGCCCGTTGTCGGAAGAAGAAGCCGAGCGCATGCGCAAATCACAACCGGCACGCTGACCGACGACAACAGCGCAGGCAGGCGCCGCATGAACAGGCACGTGCGGTCGGTGCAAGGGCAGTCGGCCGGGCCAGAGACACACAGCCCGGGTGAGCAGCATTGGCGGACCCGATCGAGAGGCGCCCCTCAGGAAACGCCCCGCTCCACCTCGCCCACGCGGCGCAGCTCCCGTTTCAGGATTTTGCCGGCGGCGTTCTTCGGCAGGGCGGCGACGAGCTCGATCCGGCGCGGGACCTCATGGCTGCCGAGATGCTCACGACACCAGGCCTTGAGCTCGCCGGCATCGGGCTGCTGCTCAGGGGCCGCCGTAACATAGGCGACCACGATCTCGCCATGGGTGCGGTGCGGCTCCCCCACCACGGCCACTTCGCTGACGCTCGGATGGCGGACCAGCACCTCTTCGACGGCCCGCGGATAGACGTTGATGCCGTTGCTGATGACCAAGTCCTTGATTCGGTCCACCAGGTAGAAATAGCCGTCGGCATCGCGCCAGCCTAAGTCACCGGTGCGGAACCAATCGCCGAAGAATGCCTCGGCGGTGGCATCGGGTAGGCGCCAATAGCCGCGCATCACGGCCGGGCTCCTGACGCAGACCTCGCCGTACTCACCATCCGGCACGGTGTTGCCCTCAGGGTCGCAGATGCGCATCTCCACGCCGGGGATCGGTGGCCCGATTGAGGCCCGTTTGCGCGGACCGCCCGGCGGATTCACAGCCGTCACCGGACCACATTCCGTCGGCCCGTCGCCTTCGAGCACCGGCACACCGAAGCGCTGCTCGAATGCTTCCATGAGCGCCACCGGCATGGCCGCACCGCCCGAGATGGCCAGGCGCACGGGCTTCCAGGCGGCCACTTCCTCATCGGACAACCGCATCAACACCGCATACAAGCTCGGCACGCCCAGAAAGATGGTCGCGTGGTACATACCGATCGCCTGCGTGATGGCCTGCGGATCAAACCTCGGAACAGGCACCACGGCGGCCCCGGCCAAGAGCGGCATGACGATGCCGACGGTGCCGGCGAAGGCGTGGAACATGGGCAGGACCACCAGCACCCGGTCTACGCCCGGCTTGACCTCGAGGACTTCCGCGACCGCGACTGCATTGGCGGTGAGGTTGCCATGGGTCAACACCGCCCCCTTCGGCTGGCCAGTGGTGCCCGAGGTGTAGAGGATCAGCGCATCGTCCGCCGTCGTCGAGCCGACCACGGGCGCCGTCTTCGGCTGCACCAGTTGATGCAGATGACAATCCAGAACCGGCACGTCGTCCTCGAAGCCGATACCGACCCGCAGTGCGACGTCCGGTGCTGCGGCCAGCGCATCCGCAGCCGGAGCGGCGAGACTCGCATGAAAGAAGAGCGCAGAGGCACCGCTGTCGCGCAGGATGAAGGCGATCTCGCGCGAGCTCAGCAACAGGTTGACCGGCACCACTACGGCACCGGCCTTGAGACAGCCGAGATAGGCGACGATGAAGTCGGCCCCGTTCGGGCAATACAGGGCGATGCGCTCACCAGGCGTGATGCCGCGCTCCGCGAGGGATGCCGCCACCCCGTCGGTGGCGATATCGAGCGCGGAGAAGGTCCAGATCGGGGCATCCACGAACACCGCCGGGCGCTCCGGGTGGCGCTGGGCAGTCTCTCGGAAGCGGCTCACCAAGTCGTTCGACGCACTGCCGCCCCGCGTCGTGGCGCGCTGCTCGTTCACCGCTTTGGCCTTCAGATGACCTTGGAAAAGCCCACCGGACCCTGCTTGGCCTCCAGGTAGGCATCGAAGGCCATGCAGATGTTGCGGATCAGGAGCCGGCCCTTGGGCCGCACGCCTATGCCATCGCCGTCCACCTCCAGCAGACCGTCCTGCTGCATAGCCTCGAGCTTGGTGAGGCTGCGGCCGAAGTAATCGTGGAAGTCGATGTCCCAGTGGCGCTCCACGTCGGCGAACTCGAGCCGGAAGTGGCAGATCAGGCGCGTGATGACGTCACGCCGGATTTCGTCGTCGCGATTCAGCTCGATGCCGCGAAATACCGGCAGACGCCCCGCGTCGATGTCTTCGTAATAGGCATCCAGCTCGCGACGGTTCTGGCCATAGGTCTTGCCCACCTTGCCGATGGAGGTGACACCGAGGCCGATGAGGTCACAGTCGGCGTGGGTGGAGTAGCCCTGGAAGTTGCGGTACAGGGTGCCGTCGCGCTGGGCACGGGCGAGCTCGTCATCGGGGCGCGCGAAATGATCCATGCCGATGTAGAGCCAGCCAGCCTCCGTGAGGCGTTCGGTCGTCGCCTGCAGGATATCAAGCTTGACCTCGGGCGGCGGCAGATCGTCATCGTTGATCCGCCGCTGCGGCATGAAGCGGGTCGGCAGATGAGCGTAGTTGAACACGGAGAGCCGATCCGGGCCAACGGCGATGATGCGCTCGACCGTCTCCATGAAGCTCTCGGCCGTCTGGTGCGGCAGGCCGTAGATCAGATCGATACTGATGGAGCGAAAGCCTTCTGAGCGCGCGGCCTCCAGCACCGCCATTGTCTCTGCTTCGGACTGGATACGGTTCACCGCCTTCTGCACCGTCGGATCGAAGTCCTGCACGCCAAGGCTCATGCGATTGAAGCCGATCTCGCGCAGCAGCTTGACCGTGTCGGCTGTGGCCTCCCGCGGGTCGATCTCGATGGAAAACTCGCCCTGCTCGTCGTCGGCGAGCCGGAAGTGCTTGCGGGTCTGCGCCATCAACTCGCGCATTTGGTCATGACTGATGAAGGTGGGCGTGCCGCCGCCCCAGTGCAGCTGCTCGACAACCCGATCGTCGTCGAACAGGGCCGATTGCATCGCCATTTCCCGGTAGACACGATCTAGGTAGGGTTGCACCAAGGTTCGGTCCTTAGTCGCGATCTTGTTACACGCACAGTAGAAGCAGACGGTGTCGCAGAAGGGGATGTGGAAATACAGCGACAGCGGCCGGCCGCTGGCGTTGGTGTCCCGGCATACCTCCGCGTAGCGCTTGGCATCGAAGGCGGGATCGAACTCCACGGCGGTGGGATAGGAGGTATAGCGTGGGCCGCTCTGGTCGTAGCGCTTGATCAGGTCGAGATCAAAGACGGTTTGCTGGTCGCCGCCCGCAGCTGCCGCCGGACGCGTTCTGCCGGTGTCGGTTGTTTGTGCGCCGACTGTGTCTTCGGCTGTGGGTCGGGGATGGTCAAGCATCGTCAGCCTCCAGCTCGAGCCCGCGGCGGTGGGTCTCGTTCGGTTGGTTCAATGGGGGTAGCAAGGGCCGCTCGACGGCGCAGCGCAGCCTCACAGCGCAGCCACCGCCTGTGCGAACTGGTCATGATGCGCGGCGAGATCGGCCCGGTCCAGCGTAAATACACCCGCTCCACCGCGCTCGAAATCGATCCACGTGAAGGGCACCGACGGCAGCGCCGCCATCAGCGACGCGGCGCTGTTGCCCACCTCGACGATCAGCACGCCGTCGTCGGCCAGATAGTCCGGCGCATCGCGCAAAATCCGCAGCACGAGGTCCAGGCCAGTCTCGCCGGCCGCGAGCGCCAGCGTCGGCTCGTGTCGGTACTCTGGCGGCAGGGTCTCCATTTCCGCAGCGCCCACATACGGCGGATTCGAGACGATAACGTCATAGCCGTTGTCATCATCCCCGCCGATGCCGGCGAATAGATCCGACTCCAACGCCTGTACCCGATCCTCCAGACCATGCCGGGCGATGTTGCGCCGCGCCACCGCGAGCGCCGCCGGCGAGATGTCAGCGACGTCGACGTTCGCAGCCGGCAGATGCACTGCTGCAGCGATGCCCAGACAGCCACTGCCGGTGCAGAGGTCGAGCACGCGGCAGATTTTCGCCGGCTCAGCCCAGGGGGCAAAACCCTGCTCGATGAGCTCCGCCAGCGGCGAGCGCGGAATCATGACCGCGTCATCGACCTCCAGCTCGAGGCCGGCGAAACGGGTGCCGCCCGTCAGGTAGGCCGCCGGACGGCGCTCGTCGATGCGCCGAGCCAGTAACTCGAGCACCGTCGTCCGCTCGCTGGCTGTCAGCCGGCAACCGCCATACTCGGCTGCGAGCTCGAAAGGTAAGTGCAGCGCATGAGACACAAGCCAATGCGCCTCGTCCCGCGGATTATCGGTACCATGCCCGAAACACAGGGAAGCCTCGGCGAACCGGCTCGCGCCCCAGCGCACGAGATCGTCTATGGTGGTGAGCGCATCGGTTTCCGCGGCCATGGGCGGATGCAAGTGCCTTTGTGGGTCAGCATCTTTCGGTCGGCATCGGCTCCTGCTGGACCGCCCGCTGCCGCTCCGCAACGGTCGCGGGAGCGCCGTGGAAACCGAAGGATAGCACCAAAATCCGGCCTGCTTCAGGCACTCAAGGACGTGTTGACCACGGTCATTTTCCAGGCTCGGTGCAACGATCTACGCAACGACGCGAGCATTGCACTCGCGCGCTCGAGCGCGGTCTGTCCGCGAGTCTCCGCGAGACCGCTTCGGAACAGGCCGCTTGCCGGACTGAAGGGCGAGTACGCTCCGACCGCTTTTGTCTGGGCGGCCACGGGTGAGCGGCTTCGGAGAACGAGCTAAGCGCCGGCACTCGCGTCCGGCGCACTGCTTCGGCGGAAACTTTGAGCAGATTAGGGCGCAGGTTAGGCTGCGCGCTGCTTGCTGCCCATCAGACCCTTACTGTCCACGGCGGTCTCGCGCTGGCCACGCTCGACGAGATCGGCAAGACTGATGTCGCTCAGAAAGGTGAAGATCTCGTCGCTCAGCTGATCCCACAGGGAGTGCGTCAGGCATCGTTGCCCATCACGACAGTTCTCCCGACCGCCGCAGCGCGTGAACTCCACCCACTCGTCGACGGCGCAAATGATGTCGGCAATGGAAATCTCGTCCGCGGGCTTACCCAGGTAGTACCCGCCGCCGGGACCACGGATACCACGTACCAGCTGCTTGCCGCGCAAAGATGCGAAGAGCTGCTCTAGGTAGGACAGCGAAATGCCCTGGTTCACGGAGATGTCCGACAGGGTCACCGGCCCTTTGCCCGAATGGAGGGCCAGATCCAACATGGCGGTGACCGCGTACCTGCCTTTGGTTGAGAGTCTCATGGTGCGATGCCTTGAATGCGTTGGGGCGCTGGGCCTCGAAACTGACCAACGGTGATTGCGCGGTGCACAGTGTGTCCGGCGGATCCCCGCTTGCTCCTGCTCAATATCCTAGCCCTGAACTAGGTTTTCCGGTAGCCATTGTCAAGCCATCGGCAGCGAATTTTCCGATGTGTTGCCGCCAGGGGTTGGACAAAATCTGGATACCGCCCGATTTGGCAGATCTGCGCTTCGTTGGTTCCCCGATGATCGGTATTGTTGTACGACAGCCGGACGCGGGCTCCGTGCAAGCGGCAAAGGCGACAGAGACGGAAGCCGCTCCGCGCAGGAGTCCGCAGGCTTGCCAGCCTCTGGCGGCACGCAGAACCGGGGCTGAAGCGATACTGGCGGTGGCAGCAAACAGTCCACGCACTGCGGGGCGCAGCGGTAAGCGGTGGACTAGGCGGCAGGGGCGCGCAGCTGTTTGGGTGGTGGTTAGGCGACAGACGGCGATGGGCTAGACAAACGCCCATTGCACCGGCCGCTCTCGGGTCCGATACGATGCCCGTCCCGCAGACACCAGCCCAGCCATTTGGACAAGAAAAGATTGGCCTTCCATTTGGCCCGCAGCGCAGGCGACTGGTAATGGCTGAAGATGGGCAGCGCCGTCTGGCGCAGATCCAGCACCTCCACCTGCTCGGCATCGTGGTACGCCTTCAGGGTCGCGTCCGGTTCCGGCAGCCAGTCGGAATGGCCGACGCCGGATGGGAAGACGTGAGTAAGCCTGAAGGTGGTGGTGTATCGCGCCTGCTCGACGATCTCCAGCTGCAGATGCGTGTGGCCCACGCGCCGTGACACGTGCACACCGGAGAGGCTCGTCAAACGGGGCGCAAGCTGCATCAGCGCGCGATAATTTTCTTCGCACAGGGCCATCAGCGCGCCCACCGTCGGCCGATCTCCGGTGAGGTCCAGCTTGCCGATGATCGGGGTGGGGGCTTGCATGCAGGTGGAATCTTGGGCTCGGCGGGGCAGCGGCGGCTGCGCACGAGCAGCCGGTGTGCCATGTTGAGATGCAGGTCAGGCGTTATCGCCCTCCTGTTGCGAGGCGATGTCCGCACGGACCTGATCCATATCCAGCTCACCCGCTTTGGTGAGCAGCTCCCGAAACGAGCCCTCCGGCAGTGCGCCGGGCTGCGAGAAGATGATGATCTGGTCGCGGAAAATCATCAGGGTCGGAATCGAGCGAATCTGGAAGTGCGCCGCGATCTGTTGTTCGTCCTCGGTGTTCACTTTCGCGAACACGATATCGTCGTGGTCCTCCGAGACCTTCTCGAACACCGGCGCGAAGGTGCGGCACGGACCGCACCACGGGGCCCAGAAGTCGACCACCACAAAGCCGTTGTCGGCGACGGTGGATTCGAAATTCTCTTGCGTCAGTTCTACAACGGCCATGGCTCGACTCCTGCGGCGTTAGTCACATGGCCGGCGAGGATAACAGATCGACCAGGGGGCCGCAGTTTCCCCCCAACAGGGCGCGGGCTTTCCCGTGAGGGCCAAAAGGGGCACGCGCTTCAATATGCAAAATTCCAACTTGCGTCACCGCGCGCGTCGAGATTTACCCGCTTGGTCGGCAGCTGGTCGGGAGCTGCTTGGGCGACGAGCTGGTCGTCAAGGGCGAACAGAATCTCGGCACGAAGCCCGAGCCAGTCCGCCACCTCGGCCTCCCCCGCCAGTTGCACGCGACGCTCCGCCTTGGCGAGCAGTCGCAGTATGCCGTTTCGGGCCGATGGCGGCTCGGCCGCGAGCAGCGCCGGTAGTGGCTCCGAGAGCAGGACAAACAGGCCCACGGGGTGGTGGGCGATGGCCTCCGTCGCCACCGACCTGGCGCGCGGGTCTGTCAGATCCAGGGCCAGTGTCAAGCCACGGTCTGGAAAGCGGGCAGCGAGCTCCCCCAGTACGCGGTGCACACCACGCCGCAGGACCGGCTCCGATCTACGCAGCGCCCCACCCCAGACGCCGACCACGAGCCGGCGCACCACGCCCAGACCGGAACGCGCCAGCAGCGCCGGCACCAGGCGAACCGCGAAACGGTCCAGATCCTGCATCGCATCGGAAAGCGCCGCATAGGGAATCAGCTGCGGGTGCAGCTTACGGGCATTGTCGCGCTGCGGGCCGTAGGTCCAACCGTCCAGCCAGCGCTCAACGGCCCAACGGCGGTGCTCGATGATCGCGAGTCGCTCCACCTCGGTGGGCGTGAAGGCGAAGGACTCCACCAGCTCCTCGGGTACGGCGCGGCAATCGGTGACCGCGAGCTTGGCCCACAAGTGATCCGCCTGGTGGCGATTCGCATCGCGGTAGGAGGCGGCAAGCTCCGGCCAGGGCCGGCCCGAGGGTGCCGCGGCAGGATCACGGCCCTGTGCCGCCGAGGTGTCCCGGTAGTGCTCATGGATCACCTCGGCGAGCACATCGTCGCGTCCTTCCAGCAACACTGCACGCGAGAAGGCGAGCCGCAGCGGCTGCACCGGCACCGTCTGACCGTCCCACTCGTCAACCGCACCGACGGGCCATTGCGCGTCCGCGGCCAGCAGCAGCAGCGGCGAGTCGCCCCGGCGCGCGGCAAGCGCGAGCAGCTCCCGGCCCAGGGCCAGCGCCGCCGTGGCGGGCAGGTCGCACACGGCCATGGTTGTCACGGGCGGCGCCGCATCGAGCCGGGGCGCCGACAATGCCTCGAAGCGCAGGTGGGCACAGCGTCCCGCCTGTGGATGCCGGGCGTCGATCCACTCGCGCCCCGGCGCCGCAGTGTCCGCGGCGAGCGTGACCACGGGCGGCCCTTCGCCATACTGACCCACCCTGAGCGCAGGGCGG
>NZ_JAIFKJ010000605.1 GCF_019695415.1 Thiohalocapsa sp. | reverse complement strand
TTCTCAAGAAGAAGCAGGCAAACGGGTTTTCGGCCTGTCCCGGGGGCTCGGAGTGGTGGAAAAGAGACAGGTCACTGACGCCGAGGGCCTGGGCGGTCCCCCCCGCACCCCAAACCAGAACCCGGGAGCTGACGACGGGGAGCAAGGGCCCCACCACCAGCCAGGCGACGGCCGGTCCCGGGCGCATCGCATGGGCCTCCAGTTCCTGCTCGGCCTCGGCCTCCAGCGCGTCGCCACGGCCGCGCAGCGCGGCGACGATCGTCCAGCCGATCAGGCCAAAAAAGCCCGCGAGCAGCAGCAGCGCCTCAAAGCGGCTCAGGGCACCGCCCCAGAATAGAAGCCCGGAGACCAGGCCAATGCCGATGAGCAAAGGCAGCTCCCGACGGACGATCTTGGAGTGCACGGCGATGGGCGCGATCAACGCGGTGACGCCCAGCACCAGGCCGATATTGACGATATTGGAGCCCACTGCGTTGCCGAGCGCCAGGTCGGGGTTGCCGTCCAGCGCCGCCATCGCCGAGACGACCATCTCGGGCGCCGATGTGCCAAAGCCGACGATCACCATACCGATGACGAGCGGCGGCATTCCGGCGTGACCGGCAGTGGCCGCCGCGCCCTCCACGAAGCGGTCCGCGCTCCAGACCAACAGCGCGAAGCCGGCCAGGATGGCAAGGAATTCCAGAATCACAGCGACGGCTCCTTTCAGCGAAGGCGAGAAGCGTGGCGGATGGCACCTCTGCGGTGCGCCGGGTGGGTTGCGCGGCGCCTCAGGCGCCGATGGCGTCTTCTCGTATGCAGCGCTTACGGTAGCAAAAAGACCCCGAGTACGGACCCGGGCCGAACAGCGGCTCACCGACTGCTCCGCGAGTCAGTAGAGATGGGCGCGCTTGGGCCGGGGCACACCTCGCATTCGTCGAGCAATGCCGGCACTGGCGGATCTCTCCGACGCGCTTACCAGGTCACCAACGCCGCCATCCCCGCCAGATACAGCACCAGCACCGCGGCGCTCTCGAAGCCGATGTTGGCCACCCCTCTACGCTCGCGGCGAATCAGACCCATGAGGAGGAAGGCCGTCAGCAGGATGGTCATTGAGATCATGAACAAGGGCTGGTCGCTGATGGCATGGTAGATGGAGCCCTCACGATAGGCGACATCCGAAAACACGAGGAAGAGCACGTCGAAGGTATTGCCTCCGATGATGCCGCCGACGGCGAGCGTGAGTGCACCTTGGCGCACGGCAGCGAGTGTTGTCACCAATTCGGGCAATGAGGTGGCCACCGCAGTGAACAGAGCCCCTACCAGGGTCTCCGACAGCCCCGTGTGGCGCACCAGCGCGATACCCGAAACACCCACCAACCAACCGGCGACGCCCACTAGGGCGGCGCTGACGGCAAATGCGGTCCAGACGCTTAAGGCCGAGTGACCGCGCGCTGCATCGTCGTCGGGCTGGTCCTCCCAAGTGTCGGCGGTGTGCACCGGGCGCCAGCCGGGGTCGTCGCGGGTGCGCGAGGCGAGCCTGAGCCCGAAGGCGTAGGTCGCCAATAGCAACAGCGAAGCCGGATGCACCCCCCAGATGGCGATTTCCGGCCCGGTCGCAGCCACCAGTGCCAGTGACAACAGGGCCACCAGCAGGGCGCCGTTGATCATGTTGGTGACCGACGCCGCCGCATGCTCGAGGTTCGCGCGGCGATAGGCCAGATCCGCCAGGACCAAAAAGGCCGTCTGCGCAGCAATGCCGCCAACGGCATTGCCCACCGCAAGATCGGCGCGGCCGGCTGCGGCGGTGGTGATGGAGGCAATGCTGCCGGGGAGCGAGGTCATGGCACCCAGCAAGACAGCACCAAAGACGGCCTCCCCTAGCCCCGTGATGTCTGCAAGCCGATCCGCGAGGCGGGCAAGCTGTGAGCCCACCAAGGCGATGACCAGGGCACCGCCGCCGAACAGCAGCAATGTCATCGGCAGCGAAAGTTGATCCGGTTGCATCGGGTACTCCCTCGGCCAGGGCCTTGCTGGCTTCCGCTAAGTCAGCAGCTTCGCGCTCAATAGGCGCTGCCGCGTCCGCGCAGGCGCCGACGCAGGCCGGCTAGGGCCGCCTGGCCCAGCAGAATGGCGCTGACACCTACGAGGAGCCAAAGCACATTGCCCTGAAAAAGGGACCCGCCCACCAGTACCAGGCCCGCGCCCACCAGCGCCTGCACAGGCAGGCCGAAGACCATGTAGGGTAGAAAACGCGCGCCGCCGAGGGCGAGCAGCCAGCTCTGCATCAGCCAGGGCAGGGGCGAGGCCCGCAGCAGCACAATGGCCCGCCACTCCGCGCCGTGCGTGAGCTGCGGCACCGGATAACCCCGGCGGTGCAGCAGACGGTCGACGGGCCGCGACAGCGTTCGAGCGACGAGATACGAAAGCGCCATGTTGGCGGACATACAGCCCAGTGCCACCATGAGCGCCAGCCCAGGGTCAGTAAAGACGGCGCTGACGGTCAGATAAAACAGCGAGATCGGAAAGCCCAATGCCGGCAGCAGCACAAACGCAAGTACAAAGACCCAGACTGGCATCCGGCGCAGCAAGTCCGGAAGCTCGGCGAGGGAGAGCCCGCCCAGTGCTGATTGATCCGCGTCCAAGGCCATCGCAAACACCGGC
Organism: Thiohalocapsa sp.; assembly: GCF_019695415.1. GTDB lineage: Bacteria > Pseudomonadota > Gammaproteobacteria > Chromatiales > Chromatiaceae > Thiohalocapsa. The sequence goes on along the minus strand of NZ_JAIFKJ010000605.1, from coordinate 3,057 downwards.
AGCGCCCAGAGCGCGCACGCCAGCGCTGCCCGCCCCTGCCGCAGCACTGCCGCGTGCACGCGGCGGGCCCGAACACCGGGCGTACCCAGCTTCAGAACCTGTCGCAATTCTTGGGCCCGCAGGGCTGAGCGGAGCGGACCTTCCGGGCGGGATATGCTTTCCATGCATGCGGGAATTGGGCTCGATCGGTACGGACCCAAGCAGCAGCGCACGAGCCAAGCCGAACAGACACAGCGGCAACTGGACCAACGGCAACGCGACTAATCGACGGAGCCCACTGCATGGCGCAGCCTGAGCCACCGCCGGCGCCCGACGACCGGGCCATTCGCCGGCTGCGCCAGCGACTGGCCAGGCTGCGCCATGCCGCCGCGCGCATCCGCCGACCACAAGTCGTGGGGCGCTGGTATCGGGGCCTCAGCTACGTCTGGCACCTGCTGGTGTGGTCGCGCATTGCCGCGGGCCGCGCCGGTGCCTTGCCCATTGAGCTTCCGCCGGCAATTTTGCAGGGCAAGGGTATTAAGCTGGCACCCCCCCACCTGGACGCCGATGGGCATCCGGACGCCCGGGCCGTCGCCGAGGGCTTCGCCGAGGTCTATGCGCTGCTGTTCGCGAATCTGCAGCGCGCCGACCTGTTGTCATCCAGTCGACATGCCATTCCGGGGCCTGCCTTCCGCGGGGTCTACCTCTGGGACTCCGCGTTCATTGCCCAGGTCTGGAGCTGGTGGGACCCAACGGTTGCCGCCGAAGTACTGAACGCCGTGGTGGAGCTGCGCAACGGCGACCGCCTGCAGCATGTGGTGACGGAGTTTCACGAGTCCCCTTACACCCAGCCTCCCTTGGTCGCCTGGTCCATGGCGCGACTCGCAGCGCGACTGCCCGCGGCCGCGGCGGCGCAGCTCGCCGGGCAACACTACGATGCGCTCTGCGCGTATCACGAGTGGCTGAATCGCCACCGGCGGCTCGACAATGGGCTGTATGCTTGGGCGCATCCGTACGAGTCCGGCGTGGAGAACGCCCCGCGCTTCAGCAATACCGATGAGAGCGCGCTGCGCAACACCGCCAACATCGCCGCCGCAGACTTCAGCAGCTATGTGGTGCTGCAGCTCGAGGCGCTGGCAGCACTGGCGGCGCACATCGGCCGGCACGACGACGCCGCCCGCCATGGCGCCGCAGCAGCGCAGCTGCGCCGGCGCATCGACACCCTGCTCTGGGACGAGCGTGACGGCCTCTACTATGACCGCGATGCGGCAGGCAGCCCGGTCCGGGTGGCGACCATCGCGTCCCTGCTTCCCCTCTGGGCCGGCGTGCCGGACGCGGCGCGGGCGGCGCGGCTGGTGGCACGGATCATGTCGACCGACGGCTTCGGTACGACCATGCCGCTGCCGTCGGTCGCACGCGATGAGCCGCACTTCGAGCGCGACATGTGGCGTGGCCCGGTCTGGCTGAATACGGCCTATGGCGTCATCCTGGGGCTGCGCCGCTACGGGCGCGAGCGCGAGGCCGCAGAGCTCGCCTGGCGGCTTTGCTGCGGCGTCTACCGTGTGTTCGCCGCAGAGCGGCGGATCTACGAGTTCTACGACCCGGACCATCATCACACCCGCCATCTGCACCGCAAGCGGGGCAACCGTTGGAAAGCCCTCACCCTCGGCACCGGCCCGCAGAAGGACTTCGTCGGCTGGACCGGACTCGCGAACAACCTGCTCTTGGAGGTGCTGCTGGGGCTGGAGACGAGCGCGGACCGCCTGTCCCTCTGCCCAAGGTTACCGCCGGCGGTGCAGGGGCTGCGGCTGACATTGCGGCTGCCGGAGCGCGATCTGCGGCTGACCTTGGAGAGCACCGCAGATGGCGTGACCGGCAGCGTCGGCCGCGCCGGCCGGAGTGCCGCATTCAGCACCGGCTACGGCCGGCCCTTGGACCTCACAGCCGTCCTCGACGGCGCCACCGAAGGCACAGTCCCATGCGCTTCTGCGACCTGACCCTGGCCTACACCGACACCAGCGGCGGCATCCGCACCTACATCGACCACAAGCGCCGCCATATCGCAGAGACCACAGACCATGAGCACGTGCTCATCGTGCCCGGCGAGCGCGACCGGGTGAGCCGTGACGGCCCACTCACCAAGATCGAGCTGCAGAGCCCGGTGATCCCGGGCTGCCGGCCATATCGCTTCTTCTGGCAGCCGGCCAAAATCCGCCACGCACTGGAGCGCAGCGCCCCGGACGTGGTGGAGCTCGGCAGCTTCTTCGTCTCTCCCTGGGCTGCCTTCCGCTACCGCGAGGAATGCCGTGCGGTGGCCCGGCCCTGTCTGGTGTCGGCCTATTTCCACACCGACGTTGCCGAGGCCTATGTGGGCGCACCGCTCAGGCACTTTCTCGGCGATGGTATCGAGGAGATCAGCGACACCCTCGCCGGCTGGGGGCACAAGCTGAGCGATGCCATCGAGAGCGGCGCTGAGGTCACCTTCGGCCAGATCTTCCGCCGCTGCGACCTGACCTTTGCCGCCACCGAGGCACAGGCGGCGCGCATCCGGGAATACGGCGTTGAGGGCACGCGCATCGTGCCGCTGGGCGTGGACTTGGCAATGTTCTCGCCCCAGCGGCGGAGCGACGCGTGGCGCCGCGAGCACGGCATCGCCGACGACGACCTGCTGCTCATCTACTGCGGCCGGCTCGACACCGAAAAGGACGTCATGCTGCTGGCGGATGCTTTCACGCGGCTGGTGCTCACCGACGACTGCGCACACGGCAAGCGACCGCCGGGCAGCCCGCCCAGCCGCTGCCACCTCATGCTGCTCGGCGAAGGGCCACTGCACGCCCAGCTCGCCCGGCGAGCCGACCAGATTCCGCGCCTGCACCTGCCCGGCTACGAGTCAGACCGCGCCCGCCACGCCACCGCGCTCGCCTCCGCAGACATCTATGTCACCGCCGGCCCCCACGAGACCTTCGGCCTCGCCGTCGTGGAGGCCCAGGCCGCTGGCCTACCGGTGGTGGGAGTGGACGCCGGCGCCCTGCGAGAGCGCGTGGCCCCCGGCACCGGCCGGCTCGGGCCGGTGGGCGA
>NZ_JAIFKJ010000128.1 GCF_019695415.1 Thiohalocapsa sp. | reverse complement strand
TGGGTGCGGAGATGTGGATAAGGCACAGGGGCAGCTCCAGCGCCTCCGCCACCGTGTGGGCGATTGTCGTGTGCACACCCTGGCCCATCTCGGCCCGCGGCGTGATGATGCTGACGCCCTCTGCGTTGATCAGCAGATAGGGGTTCAGCGCGACGGTGCCGGGCTCGCTGGCCCGCCGCTGGCCGTCTAGGAGCGGGTTTGGATGCGGCCTGCGCACCTGATAAACACCGAAGGCAACCCCGCCCGCGACAGCCACCGAGCCGATGAGGAAGGCCCGTCGCGTGATGCTGCCCGCCTTACCTGCAGGTGCGCCGCTCATGCGTCATCCTGCCCATGGCGCAGCGCCTGTGCCGCCTGGGCGATCGCCTGGCGCACCTGGGCGTAGCTGCCGCAGCGGCAGAGGTTGGTCATGGCGGCCTCGATCTCGGCGGGGCTTGGATTCTGGCTCTGCTCGAGTAGGCAGACGGCGGCGATGATTTGTCCTGACTGACAGTAACCGCACTGGGCCACCTGCGCGTCGATCCAGGCTTGCTGCACCGGGTGCAGCGACAGCGGTGTGCCGAGCCCCTCGATGGTCGTGACGGCACCGGTGACGGCGCTCACCGGCAGCGAGCAGCTGCGCACCGGGGCGCCGTCCATGCGCACAGTGCAGGCCCCGCAGCGGCCGATACCGCAGCCGAACTTGGTGCCAGTGAGGCCGAGCACGTCGCGCAGCGCCCAGAGGAGCGGCATGTCCGGCTCCACGTCCAGGCGGTGGCGTTCACCGTTGACAGTCAGTTCAATGGGGCTGGATGTCATGCGGGCCTGCTCCGGCGTATTTCGATTCAGTGCCTGAGACTGGAGCTCAGCCGGAGCCTGCTCAAGCGCGCGTCGAGGTCAGCGCTGAGGAGATACCGATCGGCGTTCCCTCATCCAACCGATCGACGTCGACGGCTACGCTCAGCTGGTGCTCGCCGCCGCCGTAGAAGACGCCGCGCACCGGCGTGACGTCGCCGTAATCGCGGCCGACGGCGGTGGTGACGTGCTGCTCGCCGAGGAGACAGTCGTTGGTGGGGTCATAGTCGATCCATGTGCCGGACAGCTCGGTGGCGCCGGACGCGTGGTCCGCGGAGGACGGGGTGAGGGCAGACGCGATCGTCGTGTTCTCCAGCGGACCGGCAACGCCAGCCATGCTCGGGCTCGGCGGCAGATAGAGCGCGTACCACGCGTGGGAGGCATCGGCACCACGCAGCTTCGGCTGTCCGGGGGGCGGTAGGGTCTCTAGGTAGCCGCTTACGTAGCGGGCCGCGAGCCCGAGAGCGCGCAGGCAGGCGATGCCCACGTGAGCGAAGTCCTGGCAGACGCCACGGCGCTTGGCCAGCACCTCGGCGATAGGCGTGGCCACACCGGTCGCCGTAGGGTCGTAGTCGAACTCCGCGTAGATACGGGCCATGAGCTCGCGCGCGGCCTCCAGCACCGGGCGGCCCGGCGTGAACGACGCGAGCGCATAGTCCATTGCCGCGGGTTCCGTCGGAATCGCGGGGGACGGCACGGCGAACATGCGGGCATGGATGGCATCGGCTTGTCGAGCCGCGTGCAAGCGCGCGCGTACCTCCTCCCAGGGCGGCGAGGCGGCGTCGTCCAGTGCCTCGGGCGCGGTGATCTCGACTTCGCTCACGGCGCTGACCGCGAGTGCTGCGTGCGACTGCTGGATGGAGAAGTAGCTGACGCGGTTGCCGAAGATGTCAGTGTGCTCGCGCGATACCGAGGGCCAGGGCGACACCCGGACCTGGCTCTTGATGCAGCGTTGATGGTCTGTCTGCCGGGGCTTCAGGTGCGCAATGGTGTGGCAGAGCGACACCGGGCTGCCGTAGACGTATTCAGTGGTGTGGCTGACGCGAAAGCGCATGATCAGCGTCGGCGCCCACTCAGTCGATGCTCGATCATGTGGTGCGGATGCTCCTCGTGACGGAAGTACTGCGCCGTCAGCGCATCGGAAACCGCCGCCATACCCGTCTCTTGGTCGGTCAGGAACTGCGACAGGGCGCTGCGCCGCAGCCCATCGGCGTCAGGCTGGGCGAGGTGGTCCAGCCCCGCGAGTCTGAGCTCTGTCAACAGCCGCAGCATGCCCCTCTGCGCGGCGGTGCGAGTCGGGCCCATGGGGTCCCGCGGCATGTCGTCCACCAGTTGCGACAAGCGCAGGATCTGATACGCCAGGGCGCGTGGGTTGGCTTCGTCCTGCACCACCAGGTCCAGCAGCGCGCCAATGCGCGTCCCGGTCTGGTACCGGCGGCGGTAGGTGATGAGACTGTCGGTGACGCCGAGAACGGCCTCCACCACCAGGCTTTCCTCCGCGGCCGGGATGACTGCTACCAGCGTTGAGCGCAGCAGCGTGGCCAGGTTCACGCCGCGCTCCAGCCTGCGTCCGGCCTCCAGGAAGTGCCAGCCCTCGTTATGGGTCATGTTTTCCTGTGTGAGCGCCGAGAAGGCCACCAGGGAGGTCACCAGCGGGTCGAGCACGTCCAGCGCCGCATTCAGGGCTCGCGGCGGCTGGCCCGTCAGCCGGCGCAGATGGCGCTCGATGTCGTTGATAACGCGCCAGGTATCACTGGACAGGCGCTCGCGCACGGACCAGGCCGCCAGCCCCAGGGCCTGCAGCGTCTGCGGCAGGGCGCCCACCCGCTCTAGGTCCGTGATCAGGGATAAGAGCTCCGGCGTCGGCGCCGCCAGGGCCGCCGGCTCGGCGCCGGTGGGCAGAGGTACGTTGCCCTGGCATTGCTCGTTTAGGGCCTCCAGCAGCGTACTGAGGCAGCCGATGCCCTCGTCCTCGGCGGCGAAGCTGCTGCGGGCCGTGAGGTTGATGGCCGTGACGCGGAGCAGTCGGACCAGACCCTCGGCACGCTCGGCGTAGCGGCCAATCCAAAACAGATTGTCCGCGACTCGAGAGGACACATCGCTCTCGCGCACGACCGCGGGGCTCTGGGTTTCGTGCAGGCCGAGCAGCGTCTCCTCGCGCTCGGGCTCGGTGGCGAGCACCCAGGTGTCCTTACCGAGGCCGCCCAGCTGGCTGGAAACCATGGGCGTGTCGGTGGACAGGGCGACACGGCTCAGGCCGCCCGGCATCACGGCATAGCCGTCTTCTTCCGCCACCGAGAAGCTGCGCAGCACGAAAGGTCGGGGCTCGATACGCCCGTCCATGTAGACCGGCGCGGTGGACGGCTTGACCTCCTCCTGGGCAACGAAGCGATGCGGCTCTGCCCGAATCTGCGCCACCAGCCGCGCACGGGCGCTGGCATCCAGGTTACGCCCGAAGAGCACGCGGGTGCCGGGGCCGTCGCCGGCACGGCCGCCTGCGGGCTTGATGACCAGTGTCTCCAAATTGGCGAGGACATGCTCGCGGTCTTCCTGCCGGCCGCACCACCAGGTGCGCAGGTGCGGCAGCAGCAGATCCTCCCCGAGCAGTTGGCGGCAGAGCTCCGGCAAAAACGCCATCAGGCCGGGGTGCTCCAGGACACCGCTGCCCAGGGCGTTGGCCACTGTGACATTGCCCGCGCGCACCGCCTGCACCATGCCCGGCACGCCGAGCATGCTGTCCTCGCGCAGCTCCAGCGGGTCGCAAAAGCAGTCATCGACGCGGCGCAGCACAGCATCGATGCGCTCAAGCCGGCCCAGGGTGCGCAGCCAGAGCGCCCCGTCGCGCACGGACAGGTCGGCCCCCTGCACCAGGGTATAGCCGAGGTAATTGGCCAGGTAGGCGTGCTCGAAGTAGGCCGCGTTCGCCGGCCCCGGGGTCATCAGCGCCACCCGCGCCTGCGGGGCGTCGCCGGGCGACAGCCGGTTCATGGCCCGGCGCAGGCCGCGGAAGAAGCCCGCCAGCCGGTGCACGTGGCTGTCGCGGAACAGGCTCGGCATGACGCGTGAGAGCACCACCCGGTTCTCCAGCGCATAGCCGGCGCCGGAGGGGGTCTGGGTGCGGTCGCCGATGACGTGCCAGTGGCCGTCGGCATCGCGGGTAAGGTCTGCGCCGTAGAACACCAGCGGGCGGTCGCCAGCTACGGTGATGCCATGGCAGGGAATCAGATAGCCTGTGTAGCCGTCCACGAGCTCCGGCGGCAGCAGGCCCTGGGTGATCAGCGTACGCGGTCCGTAAAGGTCCAACAGCACGGCGTTCAGCAGCTCCGCGCGCTGAATCAAGCCCCGCTCCAGTTGGGCCCATTCCTCGCCGCGCAGCAACAGCGGCAATGGGTCGAGCTCCCAGGGGCGGGACATGCCGCGGGGGTCGCCATGGAGGTTGTAGGTGACGCCGTTATCGCGGATCAGCCGGTGTGCTTCGCGCCAGCGCGTCTCGATGCCGCCGCGCCCGAGCTGGCGCAGGGTGTCGATGAGGTACTGCCAGTGCGGGCGCAACGCACCGTCGCCGGCACGCATCTCGTCGCAGGTGCCGGGTGCCGGAACATAGGCGTCGTCCAGGCGGGCGTCGTCCAGCTGGGCGAGGGGGCTCGTGGCGGACATGGGATGCTCGCGACCGGCTGGCGGAGTGGGTGGGCTGGATGCGATTACACACGCACCCGGTGGGGGGAGCAAGGTAAGCCTGAAGGGTAACGGACCACGTTCGACGGATCGGTGCGGGAGAGGCCCCTTATAGCTGGCGCAGCGCCAAACCTAAGGGAGCATGCGGGCACCGGTCCCCCGCATCACGCACTCTGACCTCCTCTTCGCCCCTCGCCCTTCAGTAGACCCAAGGAATGAACTTCTTCACGCGCCGGGCGTAGTCCACGTACTCGGGATGGCGCTCGGTGAGCCAGGCTTCCTCCTTGCCGGCCTTGTAGTTGAAGAACACGAAGGCCACGCCCAGCGCGAGCAGATGCGACAGGCTGAAGTTGTAGATGGTCCAAGCGGCGCCCGCAAAGAGCAGGCTCGCATACAGCGGGTGGCGCACGATGGCGTAGACGCCGTGCTGCACCAGCTGGCTGTGGTCCACCGGATAGGGAAGCGGCGTCAGGTAGTCGCGGATGTGCACGGAGCCGAAGGCGCCGAAGACGAGGGCAAGAATCGCGAAAGGCGCCGCGAGCCAGCTGCGCCAGGCGCCGCTCGTGTCCATCGCATCGGCGCCCAGGCCCGGATGCCACACCGGCAGAAGCGCAAAGCCGATCATCAGCGCAAACTGGATGACGACCAGCAGCTCGCCGCGGGCCCCGAAGCCCGGTTTGTCACCCCGATTGCCGGCCAATGCTCTTCTCCGATGCTGGGCGCGCTTTCGCGCGCCGCGAAACCCAGCGAGGCTCAGCCCCAGCGCGATGAGTCTTGTGCTGGCCCCGCTCAAGGGTTGGAGTGATTCAGCTCCATCCGCAGGACAAGGTGCGGCGGGTGGCCGAGCGGCTCAAGTGTCACCGGGGCCGAGCGCAATGATAGGGCAGACAGAGTCGAGCCGCACGGCGAGGTGAACGCCACACAATCATGGGGACGACAATTGTGGGGACGTGATACCAAACTGCCCGGCGTCGCGTCTGCTGTGTCTCTGGAGCGAAGGGTCGGCGGCAAGCGCCGCTGGCGCGTTCATCGTCACCTCGGATTCAGGGCAAGCGCCACTGGGTTACAGTTACCGTCCCCGAAATTTGGGATTTGGTTAGAAGAAGATGTTGATGCCAGTCACGAGGACGTTGCGGTTGGCCCCATCGTCGCCGGCCCGGAAGCGGTTCCAGCGGTAGCCGACCTTCAGCTTA
>NZ_JAIFKJ010000129.1 GCF_019695415.1 Thiohalocapsa sp. | reverse complement strand
CCGGCTCCGTCTGATTTTTGGGCAGGATGCCCAATAAATCAGCATCTCCCTAGGTAATCGGCCGCGATGGCCAGTGCCTCACCCCCGATGCGCAGCGCCAGCACCTCGGCCTTGTTCGGCAGGCGCCGATCGAGCTCCGGCACCGCAAACATGAGCCGGTCGGTGGCGAAGTAGTCACGGTATGCGGCCCCCTCGCGGTAGTCGCGCTCGTATCCCGTATCGAGCGACAGGACGCGGGTGTCGGGGTGGCGCCGGCGCCATTCGCCCCAGGTGCTGGTCACCACAGGCAAGGTCTCAAGCTCGATGCCCTGTCCGGCCAATGGCCCGACCACGGGCCCGCCGGTGAGCGTCGACCACAGCGAGCTTGTCGCCCGGTCGTACATGAGCTTGTTGGATCGATGCTCGGGTGGTCGAGCGGCGGGATGCCGTCCTGGTTGACGCCGCCCCAGAGGACCTCATCCCGCACGTGGTCGTGCGCCGTCGCTGCGGCCGTCGCCTCGCCCTGCGCCTGCGTCGTGACTGGCGCCGGCATCTGGCCGGCGCAGCCGATCCAACCAAAGGGGCCATAGCCACACGAGGGTCATGGTCGAAACGCGACACGCTGCTCCCTACAACGCGTCAGATGGGAGGAATGGGCTCACGCTCGAGGCTTGCGCGATCCCAGCCGGCCAAATCCGCTGCGGCCTCGTAGGTACTCTGGAGGAAAGCGAGGAGCGTTGCGTCAGGATCAGCGGCGGCACGCACGGCATCGTAGGGCAGCAGGAACTCACCCAGCGTGTCGTGGAAAGAGGCCCCCGCGGGCTGAACCTCAGCGTTGCCGAACCCCGCGGGAACCGGATAGGCATAGGAATAGAAGGCGGCGTGGTCGATGGGCCCGCCGCCGGGCCAGAAACCCGCACTGCTGACCTCCTGACTGTAGGCCTCGCGTGTGACCGAATCCGGCAGATGCGGCACGCCGCCGGGGTGCGGCGGTGCCGGTCTGCCGGAGAATCGCGTCACCGCCAGATCGTTGCTGCCCCAGAAGAAGTGCACTGGGCTGCACTTGCCGGTGAAGCGCGCGCGAAACGCATGGAAGACGCGGTCGGTCTGCAGCAGCACCCGCCAGTAGCGGTTGGCATACTCGGCATCGTACGCGGCGTGGACCCCGTCTTGGCTGAAGGGAATGGGGTCGGGCATCTCGTTCGGCAGCTCATGGATCTGCACCGAGATACCCAGTTCGGCAAGAAGCCCCATCAGTTGCGCGTAGAAATCCGCGACGGACATAGGGTCCAACGGCAGGATCCGTGTCTGCCCATCGCTGACGGACACCAGGAGCCGGTGCTCGATGAAGTCAAAGTCGATCTGAAACTGCCGCTGACCGTCTGGTATGGGTGAGGTCGTCAGCCCGCGCGTCGTGACGTAGAGGGTGACGTGCCAGGAATGGTTGATCCAGGGCGACTTGGCCAGCCGGATTTTGCCGACCACCTGGGTCCACAGATGCAGGGTCTGACAGGTGTGCGACCACGCTGCGTAAGGCAGCTCGGGCCAAGCCACTTGGGATTGGGTCTGGATGCTCATGGTCTCCTCGTGCAGCGTTCACGCCGCGGCTGTGATCAGCTGCGGCACCTCCCGCTGGCTGCGGGCATGGTCCTGGTCGTGCTCTTGAGCCATTTTCAGCGCGCGCACACCAGACAGACCGTACTGTCGGCCGCGTACACTGTCGCCCAGCTGGCTGCCCCGGCTACGCCGACGCGCCCCGCTGCCGGTCAGACATCGCTCGTCTCTCGCGCCGCAATTTACGCGCACAGGCCGCGTGGAGACGACGCACACAAGAGGCTGTCCAGGACGTCGTGACACCCAGCTCGCCCACGCCGATGATCTCGTGGCAGTACGGGCAGGTCGTGGGCGTCTTGGTGCGGTTGATACGCATGGTTGGCTTCCAATAACGTGTTGGGTTGAGCGGCAGCCGGGTAGCGGCAAGAACCGTCCTCCAAGATCAAAACCCGCCATACTGCCCGAGCGAATGCCGGGCGCAAGGTCGCAGCTGATCAGTTTTCTGCCAGCTGCACAGCGTACTCGCCAAGGCGGGTTCGCGCTGCATTGGCCTGAATAGAACCGGCGTCGATGAGGCTCTGCAGGCGGCTTGCGAAGAACAGGTCGCTCATCAGATTGTGAGGATCGCAGCACGCCATCGCAGCACCCACAACGCGTGCTGCCGGTATCCAGGCTGACCCGCAGGACATCAGTAGAAACCCGTCGTCATGATCCACCGCGACGCCGATGATCCGCCCGTCCTCCAAACGGCGCAAGAGACGGCTTTCGCTACGACTGCCTCAGTTGCCAACAGGCCATCGCAAGAAACGTCGCCTCGGAGGCATTGTCTCCACTCCAGAGCACAACGGCCTCGGGCTGCTCCCGTTCTACCCACTCAACTACCTTCCGCCAGGCTGCAGCGGTTCGTGAGCGCGAGCTTCCTTTGCTGACAGGAACGTGAAGTTCCTGATCGACAACGCCCTGTCCCCGGAGGCTTGCATGTCCCCGGAGGCTTGCACTGAAAATGGCGGGCCGTCCTGCCCGCACGGGAAGCGCCCACAAATCGGCGCTTCCCTGACTCAGTAGCATAGGTCCGGCTTGCCGCTGATGGGCCGCTGGCGGCTGGTAAGGACACCGCCGGCGAAAGCTCTGGGGCTGCGGCGCATAGGGCCGCAGAAGAGGAGGAGCCGCTGTAACCATTTACTGTTGCGAAACGACTGGGCAGGGGTGAGTACCATCCTGATGAGGGCACCCCATGTCGTCGAGCGCAGTTGATATCGCAGCGGATCAGGCCATCGACTTCGAGCAGCTGGCTCGCGTCCACTGGCCGGCCCTTTACAACTATGCCAGGCGCCTTTCGGGCGATGTCCACATCGCCGAGGACTTGGTCCAAGAGAGCCTGCTGCGCGCCTGGCGCTCCCGCAAAGGGCTGCGCAACCCCGCCGCAGCGCTGGGCTGGCTGAAGACCATTGTCCGGCGGGAAAACGCCCGTCGCTTCGAGCGCGCCCAGCCCCGCGAGACCTGCATACCCGCCGAAGAGGTCAGTGCAGGGCACCAAACCTATGACACCTCCACGGAAGCCTTCGCGCTTCGCCGGGCCATCGAAGCCCTGCCGGTCGAATATTGTGAGCCGCTCGTGCTGCAGGTGCTGTACGGCCTGTCGCAGCAGGAGATTGCCGACCGGCTGGGGTTGTCCTCCGCCGGCGTTGGCACTCGGCTATTCCGCGCGCGCAGGAAGCTGCGTGAGTTGCTCGGGGAGCGGTGATAAGGGCGGTGATGACAGCTCCGAGGCACCTTTACCCCGGCCTGGGCCGGTGCGCACATGGCAGGTTGCCCGCAAGCGGTCTAGTCTTTGCTGTATCGCCTCCGCGCAGCGAAGTCGGACCATGGCCTCCTACCAAGTCACCGACACCGACGGCAGCACCCTGTTCGTTTTCGACTACGACGGCACGCCAGCCGAGGCGCTGGTCGAGTTGAAGCGCCGGCTGAGGCTTTGCGACCTGCTGTTGGGTGACGCCTTGGCCGCCGAGATGGAGATCGAGGTGGATGCAGAGCTGGAGCCGTGGGCACGGACGGACCGCTGACACGCTGCGCATAGGGTAGGGGGCCAGGGAGTCCATGAGCACGATCGACCTCCTCAGACACGGCGAGCCCCGCGGCGGTGTGCGTTACCGCGGGGACGGCGTCGATGATCCCCTCAGCGAGCGCGGCTGGGAGCAGATGTGGACCGCCGTCGCGCAGACCTCGGATTGGACCCACGTGGTCAGCTCACCCCTACGCCGTTGCCGGGACTTCGCGGAGGTGCTTGCGAAGCGTTTGGACCTGTCGCTGGTCGTCGACCCACGCCTGCGAGAGGTTGGCTTCGGGGCCTGGGAGGGGCGCCGCCATGACGAGATTCGTGATGCCGACCCGGCCGCCTATCTGGCCTTCTTCCGCGACGCCGTCAATCACCGCCCGCCGGACGCCGAGCCCCTGGACGCGTTTTATGCACGGGTGCGAGAGGGCATCCTGGCGATCTTCGACGCGCATCCGGAGGGTCATGTACTGCTCGTCTGCCATCTGGGCGTGATCCGGGCCGCGATCGCCCTGACCCTGGAGATGCCCCTTGCGACCTTCTACCGGATGCACACGCCCTATGCGGGCCGCATTCGTCTTCGCCGTACGGTCCGGGGTATCGAGCTCTGGCTCAGTCAGTGACCTCTGTCTGGCTCGATCAGGAAGCCCCAGCAAGCCCAAGCAGGCTTCTGACCTCTCGCGCCGAGGCTGCGGCGGTTACGGCGTCCGCAAGCGCGCGGTCTTGGGTGCAGGTACGGGTGGCTACGGTTTGGGCCAGGTATGGAGCATGAGCCACGTCCACCGAAAACGTCCGGTAGCCCAGACCGAGCAGCACCGGAAGCACCCCCGGCAGCTGCGGCAGAATGCCGCAGAGCTGGACCCGATCCACATCGGCGCCGGCGAGCCGAGCAACCTGGCCCAAGAGGCGGTACACGCTCGGGGCGTAGGGGTCCAGCTCATCGCGCAGCTGTGGCATATCCCGGTCGGCTCCGTACAGGGACTGCATGAGATCGTTCAGGCCGATTCCGACCAGTGCGGACTCCGCGAGGAAGTGATCCACCAAAAGCGCGGCCCCGACTGTCTCCAGCATCGGCCCGACGACCACATTGCAGGGCTGGGTTGCATCTTTGACAACCCGCTGCCAGTGCGTCAGCGTCGCCAGGGTGCCGACGTTTGGAATCAGCAGCCGCACCGGATAGCGTGGGCACAGCTCTGCGAGGGCAGCGAGCTGAGCGTCGAGCACAGAACGCACCAACGGATCATCGTAGAGCCGAGAACCATGCCGTCCGAGAGCCCCGGTGTCGGGAAGGCCCGCCGCCCACGCGGGATGCTTGTCCGGCGCCAGGTCCAGCAGCCGGATGGTGACCGGAAGGGGCGCGGCCGCCGCGAGGATGCCTTCGAATGCCTGCACATAGAAGTGTTTGTCCGGGATGCGACCATGCGCTGGCAACAGGAATTCGCTACGCACCAATCCCACGGCGGCCGCACCCTGCTCCCGTGCGACTCGGGCCGCGTCGGCTGCACGAACGCTCACCCGCAGTGCAACGGACTCCCCATCGCCTGTGTGCAGGGACGCGGGCACCGGCGGCGGTTTTGGCGTCAAGGCATCGGCCTGGATCGAGGCCGGCAGCACCCGTCCCGCCGCACCGTCCAGAACCACCGCCGTGCCCTCAACCAGGCCATTGCTCTGATCTGCATCGAGTATGACGGTGGGAACGCCCCGACTGAGCAGCGCGATGCTCGCGTGGGAGAAAGCCGCTGCCTTCGTCAGGATACAGCCGGCCGGCGAGGTCGCGAGTGACCCCAGTGCCTCGTGATCGGCGAGCAGAATGGCATCAGCATGCGCTTCGCGCCGGATGGGACCGCGGGCAATCCCGGGCACAAACCCCAAGCCGCGAGCCAGCTCCGGCAAGATCTTGGTCATGTCATTGAGTCTAGCCACTACCCGGCGTTTCTTCTAAGGAGATTGCGGGAAACTTTCGGGTCAGATGACGCAGGAATGACGTTCGCCTTCAAGGAGCTCCGGCGCGCGCATACCATGCTATGTGGGCGTCGGGCCGACACAGCAGACGTGCGTCAGGCCAAGTCAGCTGGTGTGCAAGGTGACGGAAATCGCCTAAGACGCAGTCGATCTTGG
>NZ_JAIFKJ010000410.1:11447-13793 GCF_019695415.1 Thiohalocapsa sp. | reverse complement strand
CGAGGGGGGGGAGTGGGGTGTCGGGCCCTTGCCCTTGAAGGGGGGGAGGAGGGGGCGGTGTGGCGGGGCGGCGGGGGCAAGGACGCCGGCCATGCTGAAGCGGGCGCCGTGACCGACGGCGAGGACCGGGGGCCGGGACTTGGCCAGCAGCGCCACGGCGTCGTCGACGGCGGAGGCGGGTGGTGCGATGTCCCGCGGCGTGACCCGGCCGGCCGGGCCGCCGGCCGCGGCGCCGTCGGCAGCGGCCAGCTTCGGTACCTCGTCCGGCAGGATCAGGTGCGACACGCCGCGGTTCAGGATCGCGCTCTTGCAGGCGAGGTTCACCAGCTCTGCATGCTTGCTGCCGGGCAGCGCCGGCTGCGACCACTGGGCCACCTTGCCGAAGGCGGCGGACAGGTCGACCTCCTGAAACGCCCCGGGGCCGAGCACCTGGGTCTCCACCTGGCCCGTCAGCGCGATCACGGGGGCGCGATCCACGTTCGCATCCCAGAGCCCCGTCAGCAGGTTGGTGGCGCCGGGCCCGGCGATGGACAGACAGGCCGCCGGCCGGCCGGTGAGCTTGCCGTAGGCGGAGCACGCGAAGCTTGCGGCGCCTTCGTGGCGGATGCCGTAGAAGGCCATGTGGCTCGCCTGCTCCTGCACCCGCAGCGCATCGGCCATGCCCAGGTTGGAATGGCCGACCATGCCGAACACCTTGGTGACACCCCAGTTCACCAGGCTCTCGGCCATCACATCGCCCACGGTGCGCTGGTGACTCTGCTCCGGCGGCAGGCCCACGTAGACACCGTCGTCGCGCTCCTCCACCGGGAAGCTCTCGACGCCGTCGTCGAAGCCCGGGGCCTTGCCCGTCAGCGGGTCGTAGTCCCAGCCGTGCCAGGGGCAGCGCAGCAGGCCGTTCTCGATGGAGCCCTCGCCGAGCGGGCCGCCCTGGTGCGGGCAGGCGTTGTCCAGCGCGCCGTACTGGCCCTTGAAGCGGGTCATGCACAGGGTGCGAAGCCCACAGGCGGCGGTCTTGACCCGGCCCTCGGCGAGCTCGTCCTTGTCCATCACCTTGTGCCAGACGAGCTGTTCGGTTTGGTTCGTCATACGCTGGTCTCCGTAGGATGCGATGGGGGAACAGCCGCTTAATCCAGCCGCACGCCCGCGTAGGCGATGCCGGTCAGGTGGGCCATGTCCCGGTCGAACGTCGTCAGATCCTCCGGATTGAGCTTGTTCAGGTGATCATGCCCGCAGGCGCGGGCCATCACCTGCATCAGCTCGGTGGCGGCCTGGAAGAAGTTGCGGAGCTGCTCGGCGGACTGCTGGATCTTGAGCCGTGCGCGCAGGTTCTCTTTCTGCGTGGCGATGCCGACGGGGCAGTTGTCGGTGTGGCAGGCGCGCATGCCGAGACAGCCGATGGCCTGCATGGGCGCGTTGGAGAGCGCCACGGCATCGGCGCCCAGCGCCAGCGCCTTCACGTAGTCCGCGGGCAGCCGCAGGCCGCCGGTGATGACGAGCGTGACCTGATCGGCCCCGCAGCGGTCCAGGTGGCGGCGGGCGCGGGCGAGCGCCGGGATGGTGGGCACCGAGATGTTGTCGCGGAACAGCCTGGGCGCCGCGCCGGTGCCGCCGCCGCGGCCATCCAGGATGATGTAGTCGACGCCCACCTCCAGCGCCGCGTCGATGTCCTGCTCGATGTGCTGGGCGCTCAGCTTGAAGCCCACCGGGATGCCGCCGCTGGCCTCGCGTACCTGGGCGGCGAAGTCGCGAAACTCCGCGAGTCCGTGCCAGTCCGGGAAGCGCGGCGGCGAGATGGCCGACTCGCCCTCGGCGAGCCCGCGTACTTCAGCAATTTTGCCCCGCACCTTGGTGCCGGGCAGGTGGCCGCCGGTGCCGGTCTTGGCGCCCTGACCGCCCTTGAAATGGAACGCCTGGGCCTGTGTCACCTTGTCCATGGAGAAGCCGAAGCGCGCCGACGCCAGCTCATAGAAATACCGGCTGTTCTCCGCCTGCTCCTCCGGGAGCATGCCGCCCTCGCCGGAGCAGATGCCGGTGCCGGCCAGCTCCGCCCCGCGGGCGAGCGCGACCTTGGCCTCCTCGGACAGGGCGCCGAAGCTCATGTCGCTCACCAGCAACGGGATATCCAGCTTGAGCGGCTTAGCGGCGGCCGGGCCGATGACGACCTCCGTGCCCACCGGGTCGTCGTCGAGGAGCGGCAGCTTGTGCAGCTGGCCGGTCAGGATCTGGATGTCCGCCCACTTGGGCAGCTCGTCGTAGGGCACGCCCATGGCGTCGATGCGCCCGTGGTGGCCGAGCTTGGTCAGGCCCTCGCGCGCCAGCTGGCGGATGTAGGCGTTGTGCGGGACC
>NZ_JAIFKJ010000410.1:0-11437 GCF_019695415.1 Thiohalocapsa sp. | reverse complement strand
GAGGTAGGCGTCGCGGTCGTAGGCCTGCGGGTTGTCCCGCTCCCAGGCGGCGATCTCGTCGGCGTCCACCCAGACCTGGTCTTCCTCCACCCAGGCGGTGAAGCTGGCGAGCCGCTCCTCCGGGTTGTAGGCGCTCACACCGGTGCGATAGCGATAGTCCCAGTTGTGCACACCGCAGATCAGGTCGTCGCCCTGCACATGGCCGTCGGACAAGAGCGCGCCGCGGTGCAGACAGCGGCCGTACAGCACGGAGACGCCCGCTTCACCTGGTTCGACAGGCTCCGGCCAGCGGATCACCACGAGGTCCACGTTGGCCACCAGCGCATAGGCCGGCTTGGCGGGCTCCAGGTCCGCCCAGCGGGCGACAGCGGTCTTAGTCATCGAGGGGTCTCCAGAGTCGTTTGGGGTTGCGTCGCCAGCAGCGGCTCCTGCGGCCGGCGCGGGTGCGCTGCGAAGCGCTCGAGCCAGGCGACGAAGCGGTCGGTGACGCCCGAGACGCCGAGGTATTCCAGCCGGAACAGTCCACCGATGTTACCGGCATTGATCTCACTGATACGCCAGCGGCCTTCGTCGTCGCGCAGCAGGTCGTAGCCGAGCAGGTTGACGCCCACCGCCAGGTAAGGCCGGCTGGTCTGCGCGACCAGCGCACGGTCGGCGTCACTCACGACGTCCAGCTCGCAGCGCCCACCGCGGCTCACGTTCTGCACCCAATGGCCGTCCGCGGCCCGGCGCAGATAGGCACCGTAGGGCTCGCCGCCCACTACGACGATGCGCTTGTCCCCCTCGCAGACCCGCGACAGGTAGCGGGCGAGCAGCAGGGGCTCGCGGCGGCCCTGGGTCAGGTGCCGGAAGAGGCAGTCGAAGTCGGGCCACCCCCGGCGACCCTCGACGATGTTGTCCGAATCGATGCAGCCTTCGGACGCCTGGCTGAGCCGGAAGACCTCCCGCCCGCCGCAGCTGTTCGGACGCTTGGCGACCACGGTGCGATGGGCGCGGAAGAAGGCGGCGGCCGCCGCAGGGTCCGCGGTCAGCAGCATCGGCGGCAGGTGATCCGCCGCGGCCCGCAGCAGGAAGGCCGGGTCCAGGTGCCGCTGGATGCCGGCCGGGTCGTTGACGAAGCGCAGCCGGTCCGACAGCGCCCCGAGCCGGTCGTAGAGTCCTTGTGGGAAGGGCTTCAGGGTCCGGTCGAAGGCGAGGTCGAAGTGCTCCGGGGGCAGCGCCACCGTCGGTCGTGAAGGCAGCGTCCGGAATTCGTCCGGCAGGAAGCCGAGCGGGACCTGCGTCACCTCGATCCGGTCGGTCGCGGCCAGCACGGCGGCGGTCTCGGCGTGGTAGAGCTCCACGTCCGGATGCGCCGCGAGTCGGGCGTAGCTGAGCGGCACATCCGTCACCGAGCTGGCATAGCGCGCGGGGTTGGCGATGCAGAGCAGGCGCAGCATGTGTTTCCTCGCTGGGGTTGTGGCGCAAGCGCGCTCAGGACGCCGCCACGCTCTGCTCGGCGCTGTCGGACTGCCCCTTGGGCGTGCGCTTGCCGAGGCTCGACACGACGATGCCGGCGGTGATGACGCCGAGCGCCGTGAGCTGGACCCAGGAAGGGCGCTCGCCATTGATCAGAAACGCAAAACCCACCGCCAGCGCCGGCGTCATGACGGTCCAGCGGGCGACGCTCGCGGGTGTCAGCTGGGCGACACTCCGATACCAGAGCAGCTGGGCGGCGACGATGACCACCAGTCCGTAGACGACCATGATCCCCCACAGCGGGCCGTAGAAGGCCTCGGCGAAGTGCTCGGGGCCGAAGAAGACGCTCGCGATTACGAAGAAGACGATGGCGGATAGAAAATTGCGCACGAACATCAGGGCGCCGAGGCCGGTCTGCGGCATCAGGCGCTTGCCCATGATGGTCACCGCCGCATAGACCAGGCCGGACGCCAGGATCAACAGGTCGCCGAGCGCGACACTGAAGCCGCTGCCCGCGAGCACCGTCGCCACGACGCCGACGGCGATGAGCCCGAAGCCGAGCCATTCCGAGCGGGTGACCGCGAAACCCAAGAACAGCGCGCCGGCGATGACGTAGAACACCGGCCCGAGCCGGGCCAGCAGCACCACATTGGTGACACTGGTCGTCTCCAGCGCCGTGAAGATCAACGACGACAGCAACGCCGCCAGCGCGCCGAAGGCGAGCGCCTCCCACCAGAGCCGCGTTCCCATGGCGCGCAGGTCGCGGTACAGCCGGCGTGGCCCGAAGCTCGCGAGTACCACGGCGGAAGCGCAGAGGTTGCCGACGAAGAGCACGTTGCAGAAGGAGACGGCATCCTCGATCTGGCCGCCCAGCGCCGCCGCAGTGGTCACCAGCAGCGCCACCACCGGCGTTGCCAGCGACTGGAGCACGCGGCTCGCGACCACCATGCCCTGCGGCGGCACCAGGTCGAGCGCGCTGCCCAGCCCTTTGGCAACCGAAGGCGTGCTCACAGCCGCCGGAACCCCGCCGGGTCCGCCTTCAGGATCAGCATGTCGCCGCGGCGCTCCACCTGGCCCTCGATCTCCAGCGGCTCGGCGACATAGTCGAGCACCGCGTCGAACAGCGCGTGGCCCTCGGTGTCGGCGAGCAACAGCGGCAGGCTGTTGCCCTCGCGGTCCACCGTCAGAAACAGCGCCGGCACGCCGCCCGCGATGCAGCGCACCGCGCACATACGGTGCACCTTGGTGTTGCCGGGGCGCATGGTGCCGTAGTGGCATTTGCTGTCGATGATCTCGCCGCGCAGCCTGTGGGTGCCGAGGTCTTCCACCCGCGCGGCGGCGTAGGAGCCGGGCAGGGCGCCTTCGGGCGCAGCGTCCGGGGTGTCTCTCTTCGCCTCGATCGCCTCCGCGGAGCGCACGGAGATCAGCGTCTGGCCGTCGCCGTAGATGAGCGAGCCCATGACCCGCACCCGCTTGCCGTCCAGGGCCTCGACGTCGATCCGCGGCGCCGACTTGCCGCGGCCCACCAACAGCAGCCGGGAGAAGGCATCCGAGCCGGTCTCGCCCGGGCGCACCATCAACAGATGCGGCGCTGGCAAGGCGCTCAGCGTGCCCTCGAAGGCGCGGATGTCGCGGAAGTCGCTGCGGTTGCTCCCGTACGGGTTGTGCAGGCTCGGCATCGCCAGCGCCAGCAGTGCGGAGCCGAGCAGCAGGATTGCGACCATCGGCAGCATGAACCGGCGCAGCGCCGCGGGCATATGCTTCTGGTAGCCGACATAGAACGGCGCTTCGTCCGGTTTGCTCGCTTGCGGGTTACGATTCACGCGTCACCTCCGGTCTGGTCGGCATCGATCCTTGCCGGCTCCACGCGGGTGCCGGCCGGCAGGGGGGTTGGGTCCAGCAGCACCCGGCCGCGGGACACCCGGACGCGGAACGTCGGCACCCGCTCTGTAAACGGCGGCGGCGATTGTCCGTTGGCCGGGTCGTACTGGAAGCCGTGCCAGGGGCAGGTGACCAGACCGTCGATGATGCGGCCCTCGCCGAGGGGGCCGTTCTGATGCTGGCAGGTGTTGGAGACCGCCGACAGCTTGCCGTCGTAGCGGAAGATGGCCACCCGCTCGCCGCTGGCCGTGACCATGGTCGCCCGGTTGTTCGGGATCTCATCGACGGCACAGACGTCGATCCAGCCGCTCTCTGCCGCAGCGGCCTCGCGATCCAGCCGCCGATCCTTCCACCCTGCCAACAGGTGCAGGCCGACGACCCAGAACGCCGCCGCCGAGACGGCGATGACCGGCGCCACCCCAGTATTGGTCTGTAAGGCGCCGAGCACGACATGCCCGACGATCAGCGCGTAGGCCAAATAGACGCTCATGTGCAGGGCCTTCCAGATCGGCGCGGTCAGGTTGGCGAGCCAGAAGTCGTGACTGGTGGCGGCCATCAGCAGCATGATCAGCCAGGCGCCGACGCCGAGCCACTCGAACGGGAAGGCGAAGAAGCTCTCCCAGCGGGTGTTGCTGAGGAACAGGCTGACGATGGGCTCCACGTTGCCGAAGGCGTGGTACCAGCCGAGCACCAGCCAGCCGTGGTACCCGGCGACGGCGCAGGTCACCACGCCCAGGTGGCGGCGGTTGTAGAGCAGCGGCAGGAAGCGCCGATCCAGCCGGCACAGCGGGCCGATGGAGAGGATCAGCGTCATCAGGATGAAGGCCGCGGAGCCCCAGGCGCGGATCTCCAGGTTCTTGAGGTCGGTATTCGGGTCAAAGAGTGGCGTGATCTCCAGGAGGATCACGAGGTACAGGGCGATGCCCGCGAGCATGATCGCGTCGTAGATCAGCTTCTGGCGGTTCCACTGGACGGAGCGGTAGGCGGCCATCGGTTACTCCTGCGCCGGTGCGGAGGGCAGCGTGATGAGGCCGGCGGCGAGCCCGGCGATGGGGAGGTCGGCGAGCATCTCGCCGTAGCCCAGGCTGTAGATGAGCAGGTGGCCGCTGTCGGCCCCGTCCGGGAGCTGCAACAGCCGTCGCGAGCGACCCGACAGGGTGCCGATCAGGTGCGCCTGGCGCAGGCGTGTGGCGATGTCCTCCTGCGCATAGCTCGGCCGATCCTCGGCCCAGTAGACCAGCAGGTCCGGCTTGGCGATGATCTCGATCGGGCGGATGCTGACCGCATCGCCTCCGGCAGTGGCGGCGAGGGCGAAGCGCAGCCCGTCGATCCCGATCTCGACCTCCTGGCCGACGGCGGCGGGCGCAAAGCCGCTGGCGCGGAACAGCATCTCGTCATCGGTGATCGGCGGTACCTCCGGCCGCAGGCCGATCCCGGCCAGCAACAACGCCACGATGCCGAGCGCCAGCACCGGAAACACAGCGCGGTGCACGATGCGATGGGCACGGGTCATTGGGCAGCCTCCCCGGTCTCGGCGATGTCGGCTGCCGAGCGCCCGCAGCGACGATGGGCGGTGCACTCGGTCGGGCGTTCACGGCCGCGAACCCAGCGGCTGAACAGCAGCGGCCACAGCAGCGTCAGACTCGGCAGTATGACCAGCCGAAAGCCGAGCGAGCTGGTGCGTACCGCCGGGTCGATCCGCGGCCCGAGCACGGTGACGAAGGCCAGTGCGAACAGGGCCCCCAGGGCCAGGTAGACCTGGCCGATGCCGAGCAGCGTGCGGACGATCTGTTCCGGGCTCATGACGCCGCCTCCAGCTCTATGCCGGTGGCCCATCCGGTGCGCTGGCTGGCCCCCCAGCCGGCCGACGCCTCGGCCTCCAGCCGGGTGATGGCAACCCGCAGCAGGCGCGCGCGGCGATGCAGCGCCAGGTTCGTGGCCCGCGCCGCCAGCATCCGCTCCACGCGGCCCAGCATCAGCCGGTGGTGTAGCAGCCGGGTCTCGGCATCGGCGGCGGGGCCGGGCTCGCGACGGGCGATCTCGCGCTCCGGCAGGCAGTGGAAGACGCCGCCGTCGGTGCGCTGGATGCGGTCCTCGAACAGATCGAAGACCCGCGCGCTGCCAGTGATGGCCGCATCCGGCTCAGCGCGCCCATAAAGATGCAGCGAGAACAGCGGACGGTGACCTGAATTGCCCATCAGGTGGATCAGCTCGGCGTCCACCTCGTAGACATCGCCGCAGCGGGTCTGCATCCGCTCGCGGATGGATAGGGCGCCGTCGGTGAGGTCGAAGACGATGTGGTCCGCGGCACCGAAGTAGCGCACCGCACCCCACTCGGCGCGGCCGTGGTCGTGGATGGCGCTGTAGTCGCCGGGCGCCCAGGACATCAGCATCAGCTCGAAGCGCGGGCCGCGGCCGATGAGCTTGCGACCATAGCTGTCGGCGGCCGGGTGGCGCAGGTCCTGCCAGCGGGTCAGGTCCGCCGGCGTGAGCCGTGCGGCGCGCAGCAGCGCGGCGGCGCGGGCCGGGGTGAGGTCGCCGGCGCGCTCGACGGCGTGCAGCAGGTCGGCCACCGGCGGCGGCAGCGGCAGGCCGGCGCAGGTCCGGAAGGGCAGGGCGGTGTGCGGTGCGCGTTGCATGATTGCGGTTCCCGTGGCGGTTCTCTGAAGGGTTGGAAGTCGGTTAAGCGCCGGGCCGCGGCCCGTCGCGGTGGGTCTTGTGGCCTCAGTCGCCCGCGTCGGGCTCGATCAGGTATTGCATGATCGCGACGTCGTGCCAGACGCCGTCGATCAGGCCGATGCGGCGCTGCAGGCCCGCGTCCTCGAAGCCGAAGCGGCGGTGGAAGGCGATGCTCTCGGTGTTGATGGCCAGGATCTTCGCAACGACGTGCCGATATCCGAGCGCTCTGGCCTGTCGCAGCAGCTCCGCCTGGATGGCCGTGCCGAATCCCTGGCCCTGGTGGCGCTCGTGTACGTACACCGAGGTCTCGCAGGCAACGTGATAGCCGGGCCGGTCGCTGTAGCGCTTGACGATGCCCCAGCCGCAAAGCTGGTCGTTCCGGCCCGCCGGGGTCGCCACCACCAGCACTTCGCGCAACGTCAGCGCGTGCAAGAGGTCGAGATAGCGGCCTGCGCTCGTCGGCTGGGTGTCCATGGTGCTGTGGCGGGCGCGGATGGCCTGGTTGTAGATCTCGGCGATGGCGGCGCAGTCGTCGGCCTTGGCCCGGCGCACCTGGTGAGGGGGCTGCCGAAGCTCACCCGCCCGGGTCGTGTCTGGTGCGATCATCGATGTTGTGTTGCGATCGTTCATGCCGTCACCTCAGGCCGTGCGCGCCTGGCGCAGCGTGGCTTGGCGTGGTGCCGGGCGCGTCTGTCCTGCCGGCTGCACGAGCGCTGGCACAACCACGACGACCAGCCAGGCGATGGCGAAGAAGCCGAGGTGATTCCACAGCGGCAGACCGAGCTTGAAATAGACCGGCGCCAACTCCGCAGGCCAGCCCTGCCCGGAGAGCAGGCTCACCGCCACCGAGATAGCCGGGTTGGCGAGCCAGGTGGTGAGCCAGCCGACGATGACGGCCACCACCAGACCTGCCGGCAATCGCGGGCCGGAGTCCCGCGGGAAGCCGGGCAAGGCGATCAGGAACGCGTAGACCTTGACGTAGGCCACCGCGATGGCGATGTGCAGAGTCCAGCCGATGACGGAGGCGGCGTTGTCGGGGTATCCGCCGGCCTCGACGATCTTGCGCCCGAGGATGTCGGCGATGTCGCTGCGGCCGGCCAGCACCGGCACCCAGGCAAACACCAAGGCGCCGATGATGGCGGCGGAGAGGAAATAGGGCGTCAGTTGCAGAAAGCGGTTCAGCGTGTCTTTCATCGTCTTGTGCTCCGGCCCTGCGGCGGCAGCGGTTCGGTTGCAGTTGCGTGGTTGGGTGCGTCTTCTCCCGCTGCCCGAGACCCGGCGGCGCAGGCAATCTTTTCAGGCATCGCGCGATTGCGTTGCACTGCACCCGGCACAGATTGTGCCTGCGCTCAGTGCGGATCTTGCCCGGGATGAAGCACAGATCATGCCCACAGCCAGCCCGTCGCGAAAATGGCGACGAATCAGTCGTGTAGACTGTTCGGTTGCCGGGGCCCACGACGGCTCGCGACCACGGCATGCCGCGGACCCACGGCATCTCGCGGCGGCACGGGCATCGGATTTGGGAGCCAGAGGAAGGTGGATCAGCGAAGCGCATCCACCTCAGAGCGGAACAGGCCCAGGAGATTCGAGAGAGCTGGCACCCGCCAAGTGCCCTGTCTTTGCGATCGCGCGTGACCCCACGCGCAGAGGAGCAGTCCATGAATGCGTCGTTGCAGGCAGACCCGGACCGGTTGCTGCAGAAGGTCGTCGCCGGCACCGCCGGCGACATCGGAGAGGGCTTCTTCCGCGCCCTGGTGAAGCACCTGGGCGAGGCCCTCGGGGTGCGCTACGCCTTCGTTGCCGTCTTCCCCGGCGCGCCGGACTGCGTGCAGAAGGACCGGGTGCAGACCCTGGCCTGGTGGTCTCGCGACGGCTACCTGGACAACATCGAGTATCCCATCGCCGGCAGCCCCTGCGAGCTGGTGCTGGCAGGCGAGACGCGCCTCTTCTGCGACAACGTGGCGGCGCTGTTTCCCGCCGAGGAGGAGGAACTGCGTGCGCTCGGCGCCGTCAGCTACCTGGCGATGCCGCTGTTCGACACCCGCGGTGAGGTCATGGGCCACCTCGCGGTCATCGACGACAAGCCCATGCAGGAGCGCCCGGGCGACCTGTCGCTCCTGCGGGTCTTCGGCGCGCGCACAGCAGCGGAGCTGGAGCGGCGCGCCATGGACGAGTCGCTGCGGCGCAGTGAGGCCCGGCTCAAATCGATCCTCGAGTCCACACACGATGCCATCGTCGTCGTCGATGGCGCCGGACAGGTGACCCTGTGCAATCCGGCTGCCGAGGCCCTGTTCGCCCGCAAGGCGGACATCATGCTCGGCGCCCCGCTGGATAGGCTGCTGACGACACCCTTTACGCAGCTCAAGCAGGGCTGTTTCGGCCACTCGGCCGCCGCGGGCGGTCGCCCGGCGAGTCTGTGGGCGCCCCAGGGCATCCAGGCACGACGCGCGTCAGGCGAGGCCTTTCCCGTGGAGCTCACCATCTCGCCGTCCACGCCCGTGGCCGATGACGGCCAGCCGCAGTTGTTCACCCTGATCCTCCGCGACCTCGCCAGCCGCGAGGCCGCGGACCGCGAGCTGAAGCGCCTGCGCCTGACGGCGTCCTACCTGCGTGCGGAGGTGGAGCAGGCGTTCGACCTCGACGGCATGGTCACCCGTGCGCCGCGGATGCAGAAGGTGCTGGCCAACGTGCAGCGCGTGGCGCCCACCGACAGCACCGTGCTGCTGACCGGCGAGACCGGCGTCGGTAAGGAGCTGATGGCTCGCGCCATCCACCGGCAGAGCCGCCGTGCCGACAAGCCGCTCATCAAGATCAACTGCGCGGCGCTGCCGGCGGAGCTCATCGAAAGCGAGCTCTTCGGCCACGAGGCGGGGGCCTTCACCGGCGCGGTGTCCAAGCGCATCGGCCGCTTCGAGCTGGCCGATGGCGGCACGCTGTTCCTGGACGAGGTGGGCGAGCTCACCGCGGCGGCCCAGGCCAAGCTCCTGCGGGTGCTGCAGGAGCAGGAGTTCGAGCGGGTGGGCGGCAGCCGCAGCATCCGCGTGGACGTGCGCGTCGTCGCTGCCACCAACCGCGACCTCGGCGCCATGGCCACCGCCGGTGAGTTTCGCGGTGACCTCTACTACCGGCTCAACGTCTTCCCGGTGCGCATCCCGCCGCTGCGCGAGCGCCGCGAGGACATCCCGCCCCTGGCCCGGCACTTCCTGGCGCGCAACGCCCGCGACCTGGGCCGGGCGCTCACCGACCTGACGCCCGACTCCATGGACCGGCTCCTGGGCTATCCCTGGCCCGGCAACGTGCGCGAGCTGCAGAACGTCATCGAGCGCGCCGCCATCCTCGCCGACGGCCCCCTGGTCTCGATTCAGGATGTGCTGGAGCCGGCGCGGCAGACTGCGATGCCAGCGGCTCCGGCGACGCCGGAGGAAACCACGACGCAGGCGGTCGCAGCACCGCTCGCGGCAATGGATGCCGAGCGCGCCCACCTCCAAGCCGTGCTGGAGCAGACCGACTGGACCATCGAGGGCGAGCAGGGTGCCGCACGGCTCCTGCAGCTGGCCCCCAGCACGCTGCGCTCGCGCATGAAAAAGCTCGGTATTCGGCGCAGCTGATCCGCGATTGAGGTTGACCCTGCCGGCGTTGCTCGCTTGTCGTCCGCCGTCGCGCGTCGGCTCCGATCAGCGAATCCTCCAGCGATTGCCCCGCCGAGCTGAACGCCGGCAAGCGTCCGGGCCAATACCCCGCGACATCTCGTGGCTCTACTCCACGACATCTCGCGGAAAGGCGATAGGGCGTGGCAGGAGTGGTTTGCCTTGTTCACCGGGCGATGACCTGAAACCCATTCATAAACAGAGGCATAGAGCGGCCCTGACTATGTGGCATGCATTCTGCTTCCACTCTGGGCGCGGCGATCGAGCCATTGCGGCAATCCCGGCAACGCGGAGCACCGTCCGGCCGCCGCTGTTTCAGACCCATGATCAACACCCATTCCTGGAGACTCGACTTATGAAGACGATGATCAGCGCGATTGCGATGCTCGTAGCCCTGGGCGCCACGGGCACAGTCCACGCCCAGAGCAAGGGCTTCGGCGAAGGCGGCCCGAACCAGTACATCTGGGCCAAGGTGCAGATGGACCGCCGCCAGATGGCGATGGAGGCGATGGACAAGAACAAGGACGGGATGATCGACAAGGATGAATTCATGGCCTTCACCGAAATGTCGGCGGGCAAGAGCTACACGATGATCGACATGGACAACGACGGCATGATCTCCGAACGGGAGTTCATGAACACAAACCTCTACCCCTACGCCAGCTTCTACGGCGATTTCCGCTGAGCTACCCGGGCCGGGGGAGGTTCATCCCCCGGCCTCACTGCGACGCCCTGACGGCTGCGCCTTCGGCTGGCCGTTCCGCAGCACCCCTCGCGGTGCCTCGCGGCCGAGTGCGACTGCTAGGTTGCCGCAGCGGCTCGACTGGTCTCTGCCCATGATCCAACGAGGTGAATGCGAATGCGTTCTCAAGCATTGCTGTCGTTGAAGCTTCTCGCTGCCACGCTCCTGCTCACCACTGCCGTCGCAGCAACCGGCGACCCAGTGTTCGTCGAGGACGGCGCGGCCATTCGCGGCTACGACCCGGTGGCCTATTTCGACCGAGATGGGCCGGTGAAGGGCCAGCCGAATCTTACGGCGGAGCACGACGGTGCCACCTGGTGGTTCGCGACCGCCGCCAATCGCGACGCGTTCGTGACTGACCCGGAACGCTACGCGCCTGCCTACGGCGGCTACTGCGCCTACGCCGCGTCGCGTGGCTACAAGGCGTCCACCGACCCAAGGGCCTGGACCATCGTCGGCGATCGACTCTTTCTCAACTTCTCGCTCAGCGTCCGGGAAACCTGGCTGAAGGACCGGGACAACAACATCCGGAAGGCGGACCGCAACTGGCCGACCTTGCGCAACGAGCCTCGTTGACCCCGCGACGCCCCGGTCCCGCACCCTGGGATGAGCCGCGCCCACGGGGCAGCCGCGCGGCAGGGTCTGCGCTGCGGGCCATCTGCGGTCTTTGACTCGCGCGCGCGGAATATTTCGAGCTCGCCGGATCCACGATCAGTGCCTGTCGCGATGGATTGACGACTAGATCCATGCCCGCTGTACATGCAGCGGGACCGATCCTGCGCATGGACTTGATCGTAACGCCGGCCGGTCGCTCGCCTGGTGGCAGCGGTGTCCCCGTCGCGACCGGGCACCCGCGGCGCCGAGGACGGCGCTCCCACAGCGGAGGCAGGACGATGTCAGGCTTTGTCTCTTGCCTGGTCCGGTACTGGACGACTGCATGATTGGCGAAATGTAAGACCTGCGACCCCGTTGTTTTGGATCGCGATGCGAGGCCGCTAACCCCAGGGATCTAGCCCGCCGAGGACGCCGG
>NZ_JAIFKJ010000483.1 GCF_019695415.1 Thiohalocapsa sp. | reverse complement strand
CTCAACCGTCTCAGACACGTCATGAAAGAGGTAGGCTGATGGAAATCCGGGCCTCGGAAATTTCCTCGATTCTCAAGGAACAGATCAAAAACTTCGGTCAGGAAGCCGAGGTCGCGGAGATCGGCCAGGTGCTTTCCGTCGGCGACGGCATCGCGCGCGTCTATGGTCTCGATAACGTCCAGGCGGGCGAGATGGTCGAGTTCGAGAACGGCGTGCGCGGCATGGCGCTGAACCTTGAAGTTGACAACGTCGGCAGTGTGGTCTTCGGCGAGGACCGCGACATCAAGGAAGGCGACACCGTCAAGCGCACCGGCGACATCGTGGAAGTGCCGGTGGGCAAGGGGCTGCTGGGCCGCGTGGTCGACGCGCTGGGCACCCCGATCGACGGCAAGGGCCCGATCGAGGCCACCGAATATCGCCGCGCCGACGTCAAGGCGCCGGGCATCATCCCGCGCAAGTCGGTGCACGAGCCGATGCAGACCGGCATCAAGGCGATCGACGCGCTGATCCCGATCGGCCGCGGCCAGCGCGAACTGATCATCGGCGACCGCCAGACCGGCAAGACCGCGATCGCGCTCGATGCGATCCTGAACCAGCGGCAGATCAACCAGACCGACGACGAGAGCAAGAAGCTCTACTGCGTCTACGTCGCGGTCGGCCAGAAGCGCTCCACGGTGGCGCAGTTCGTGAAGAACCTGGAAGAGCGCGGCGCGCTCGAATACTCCATCGTGATCGCAGCCACGGCCTCCGAGCCTGCGCCGATGCAGTACCTCGCGCCCTATGCCGGCTGCGCGATGGCCGAGTATTTCCGCGACAACGGGATGCACGCGCTGATCGTCTACGACGACCTGTCGAAGCAGGCCATCGCCTACCGCCAGATGTCGCTGCTGCTGCGCCGTCCGCCGGGCCGCGAGGCGTATCCGGGCGACGTGTTCTATCTGCACAGCCGCCTGCTGGAGCGCGCGGCGAAGCTGAACGACGATCACGGCGCCGGCTCGCAGACCGCGCTTCCGATCGTCGAGACGCAAGCTAACGACGTGTCGGCATATATTCCGACGAATGTGATTTCGATTACCGATGGCCAGATCTTCCTTGAGACGGACCTCTTCTACCAGGGCATCCGCCCGGCGGTGCACGTCGGCCCTTCGGTTTCGCGCGTGGGGTCTTTGGCGCGGATCAAGGCGATGAAGCAGGTCGCCGGCGCGATCAAGGGCGAGCTGGCGCAGTACCGCGAGATGGCGGCCTTCGCGCAGTTCGGCTCCGACCTCGACGCGGCGACGCAGCGCCTGCTGGCGCGCGGGGCGCGGCTGACGGAGCTTCTCAAGCAGCCGCAGTTCTCGCCGCTCCAGGTGGAAGAGCAGGTCGTGGTGATCTATGCCGGCACACGCGGCTATCTCGACCCGCTGCCGGTCTCGGCCGTGGGGCGCTTTGAAGAAGACTTGCTGCGCTACATGCACAGCGAGCACAGCGACTTGCTCGACCAGATCCGCAGCGAGGGCAAACTGTCCGACGAGCTGGAGAACAAGCTGAAAAGCGCGATCGACAAGTTCGCCCAGCACTTCGCGGCGTAACCCATCGCCTGATGCGCCAACCGAGGATCGGGAGAGCCCATGCCCAGCCTTAAGGACATGCGCAATCGGATCTCCAGCGTCAAGGCGACGCAGAAGATCACGAAGGCGATGCAAATGGTGGCCGCTGCCAAACTGCGCAAGGCGCAGGACGCAGCGGCTGCGGCGCGTCCCGATGCGGAAAAGATGGATGAGGTACTGGCAAAGCTGAATGCAGGCACCATCCGCGACGCGATGGCGCCGACGCTGCTGGTCGGCACCGGCAAGGATGCTGTTCACCTGATCGAGGGAGAGACAGCAAATCGCGGGCGCAACGGAGAGACAACTGCGCACATACG
>NZ_JAIFKJ010000028.1 GCF_019695415.1 Thiohalocapsa sp. | reverse complement strand
TCCTCGGCGCGCCCTGGGCTATTGCGCGCCCGTACTCGTCGCGAGGGCGCGGGCGAGCGATGTCCGGCTCGACCACCGTCCAGGCCGCCGGGTCGGCGTGCAGCGCCTCCAGCATCATCGCATTGACCCGGGGCCCGCCGCGATAGGAGCGGGACTTGCCCAGCAGCGGCGCGCCGGCCAGCGACAGATCGCCCACCGCATCGAGCGCCTTGTGCCGGACAAATTCGTCCTCGTAGCGCAGGCCTTCCGGGTTCACCACGCGGTCATCGGCGATTGCGACAGTGTTGTCGAGCGAGGAGCCAAGCGCGCGCCCGGCCTTCCAAAGCATCTCGACATCCTTCATGAAGCCGAAGGTGCGCGCGCGCGACAGGGCGCGAAGGAAAACCTGCGGCGTCACATCGCCGCGCCAGCGTTGCCGGCCGATGACCGGCGTGTCGAAGTCGATCTCGACATCCAGATGAAAGCCGCCGTAGGGCTCCAGCGAGGCGAAGGCGTCACCGTCCTGGATTTGCACTGGCTTGAGCACCCGGATGAAGCGCCGCGAGCGCGCCAGCGGGCGAAGGCCGGCTTCGAGCACCGCTTCGACGAACGGTTCCGCGCTGCCATCCATGATCGGGATTTCGCCCGCATCGACCTCGATATCGACATTGTCGACGCCGACGCCGCGCAGCGCCGCCATCAAATGCTCGACGGTCGCCACGCAGGCGTCTTCGCCGTTGCTGAGCACCGTGCAGAGCATGACGTTGGAGATCGCGCGGAAATCAGCTGGAATGCGCACCTCGCGACCCGCATCGTTCCGAACGATGAAGACAATGCCATTGTCGGGGTCTGCCGGGTGGAGGATGAGCGAAGCAGGCCGGCCGCTGTGAACGCCGGTGCCGGAGATGACCACGCTCTGCTTAAGCGTGGTCTGACGTGCCCCCGTAAAGTCTGCGATCATTGTTGTCTCGCACCGTTATCTTTGTCCCTTCAAGGACAGAACGGGCATGATACGCAGCTCGTCTGTCCCCCCATCAGATCACGGAGGCAAGGCGCGAGCGGGCATTCAGGAAGCGCTGCTGAGATTTGTTAGACGCGCAAAGAAACGAAGTTGACGATCAGCTTGACGCTCCGTACCCGATCACGCGTGGACGCTCACCCTAAATCCCGGCCAGGAATTCACATGCCGGAAGGTCTCGCCGGAGACCTCTTCTGGCCGGGGCCCTCAGCGTCCGCGTCACTCTCGACGCCTCACGCCCGTGATCTGTGGGGAGATTAGCCAGCGGCCCCCGTCCCGACAAATCACGCTTGTTTACATTCTGTTACGGATAACTGTGCCGAATCAGCCACTTACGGCACAGAATTAAGGAAAAGCCACCTGAGCCGCTTGACAGGCGGCGAAGCACGTCAAACGCCGCACGCGTTCCAGCAGTGATCAGTTCAGCGGGCGTTTGAAAAAGTCTGGAATATCAAACGGTTCTTCCGCGTTCGCGGCGCCGTTGGCTGACCCCCTGTTGATGCGCGGTTTTGCCGTTTTTTTGCCATCTTCACCCCCCGGTTCCGCCGCGCCGTCGTCGGTTTCACGCGCGGGGTCGGCCTGCGGGATGCGCGGCTCCTCCCGTCTTGTGACAGCTTCGTGGTTCGGGGCCTCGTTCTCGGGGCTGCGATCCTCGCGTCCGCGCGTCCGGCCGGCCATCCATGAGAACAGGCCGCCCTTGCGCCGTTCGCCGCCTTCAGAGCCGTCGCCGTCATCCTGTCCGCTCAGCTCCGGGACATCCTCGTCGGTCAGCGGACGGCGCGGTCGCCGCCGGGGCGCGCTGGGCGCGACCGGCTCGGAATGCGGGTGGCTGCGTTCGCTTCCGCTGCCGCGCGGCTCGTCCTGCGGGGTACGGCGAGGGGGGCGCTGCTAGATCGTCACGCCGCGAGG
>NZ_JAIFKJ010000609.1 GCF_019695415.1 Thiohalocapsa sp. | reverse complement strand
ACCAAACCCCATGCATGTTCAAATCTACTCTAGATTTCGCTTCTAGCTAGCTGTTGTACCTAGCATTTTAGAAGGGATACCTCAGGGTCAGAGCCCTTTTTTGTGAAAAAAGGGCTCTGACCCCTTTTCTTTGGGGGCTTGTTTACTCGATGCTTGCCAAGCGCCGGCGCACGAACTCGGGCTGCGCCAGGGCCGCCGCGTGGATATCGGCGTTGTAATAGGTGGTGTCCAGCAGTTCGCCGGCGTCGATGCGGCGGAAGTCCGGTATCCGCTCGCCGGCGGCGGCCATCGTGGCGCTCCACCAGCCCGACGGGTAGATGGTCTGCGGGAAGAACAGGGTTTGCACGGCACCGAAGCCGGCGCTGCGCAGGTCCTCGTGCATGCTGGTGATGATGTCGAGGTGGTAGAGCGGCGACTCGCTCTGCTGCACCAGCAGCCCGTCGTCGGCCAGTGCCCGCCGGCAGTCGCCGTAGAAATCCGCGGTGAAGAGTCCCTGCGCCGGGCCTACGGGGTCGGTGCTGTCGACGATGATGACGTCCAGGCTGCCAGGCTCGGCGTCGGCCATCCATTGGATGCCGTCGGCAAACAGCAGCTTGGCGCGCGGGTCCCCGTTGCTGGCGGTGAGCTCGGGGAAGAATTGCTCGGCGACGCGGGTGACGCGCTCGTCGATGTCGATCTGCGTCGCCTGCGTCACCGAGTCGTGCTTCAGCACCTCACGCAGGGTGCCGCAGTCGCCGCCGCCGATGATGCACACGCGCTCAGGCGCGGGATGGGTCAGCAGCACCGGATGGGCGAGCATCTCGTGGTAGAGGAAATTCTCGCGCGACGAGAGCATGGTGAAGCCGTCGATGACCATGAGGTTGCCGAACTGCTCGGTCTCATAGACCTCGATGGTCTGGTAGTCGCTGCGCTCCTCGTGGAGCTTGCGGCGGATGCGGAGGGAGAAGGCGCTGCCGGCGCCGTCCTCCACCTCGGTGAACCAGTGCTTGTCGTCCAGGGTCGGCATGGGGCGGCGGCCGTCGGGATTGCGTCGATGGGAAGGTGCGTCGAAAAAGGCAGCTGCGCCGCATCCGGTGCGGCCGCAGCCCGGGCTCAGCGCGGGTAGCGGTCGTCGAGGTTCGCCGGGCAGAGCACGTCGCGCATGATACCGATCAGTTCCAGCAATTGGTGGTTACGGATGCGGTAGAAAATGCGGTTCGCCTCTTTGCGAGCGACGACGATATTCTTGTTGCGCAACTGCTCCAAGTGCTGGGAAATGTTGCTTTGGGACGTCCCCGTGCGCTCGACGATCTCGCCGACCGAGAGCTCCCGGTCGCCCAAAGAGCAGAGGATCTTCCAGCGCAGTGGATGCGCCATCGCCTTCAGCGCCATGGCCGTCAGGGCCGTGTCCTCCTGGGACGGCGACGTGGACGGATCCTGATCCGCGGAATGTTGCTCGTTCATGGCTACAACCATTGCTTACCTTTGGTGGGCAGACCCGCCGCGCAAGCGGGCAGCGGTTGTTGTCGTCGTTGTCGTTCTCCGGCCAGACGGTGTCCGGATGTTGGTCATACGGCCTCCCGGCGACCGGCCACCTTGGTGCGGTAGGCAGCCTCGTCGTCGACGCGGACATAGCCGCTCATGTCCTTGGCGATGCAGATGATCTCGCTGATGTCGCCATTGGCGTCCTTCACGGCGGTGCGCGAAAACAAAATGGGCACCCGCGTACCGTCCTGGGCGATGAAGCGCGCCTCGATCTTCGCAAGCGCGCCGGTGCGGATGAGCGCCTCCAGCCAGGTGCCCATGAAGGCGCCGGCCTCCTCGTCGCCCTCCTCCTCGAAGACGTCGCCGATGGAGAGCCCGATGAGCTCCTGCTCCGGGTAGTCCAGCATGGCGCAGGCGGCCGGGTTGGCCTGCTTGATGACGCCCTCGGGATCCAGCACCAAGAGCGCCTCGCCCATGTAGGTAACGATGTTCTCCAGGTACTGCCGGGCCTGCTCAAGCTCACGGGTGCGCTCGGCGACCTTCTCTTCCAGCGCAATGTTGAGCGCGCGCTCCTTGGCGATGAGCCGGAAGTAGGTGCTGATCTTGTTGATGAGCAGGTTGTCGTCGATGGGCTTGAGCAGATAGTCCACGGCGCCGACCGCGAAGCCGCGCTGCTGGAACTCTTCAGACTTGAAGGCCGCCGTCAGGAAGATGATCGGGGTGTCGCGGGTGCGTTTGCGCAGCTTCAGCAGCGAGGCGGTCTGAAACCCGTCCATCTCCGGCATCTGCACATCGAGGATGATCAGATCGATGTCGCGATGCTCAAGGGTGAGATCGATGGCCTCACGCCCCGACGACGCCTCCAACACCGTGGCGGCGTGCAGGTGCTTCTCGATCAACGTGCGCAGCGTATACAGATTGTGCGCGTGATCGTCGACGATCAGGATTTTGTACCCGGAGGCGTCAGTCATGCCAGCCGTCATGCGATGTCCCGTGCCCCTGCCTCGCCCGTCTCCGGCGCGGCCTGCGCCAGCACCTTTTGCAGGATGTCCGCCAGCTCAGCGGCGTCCAAGGGCTTGGCAAGAAACCCGTCGGCGCCGGCCGCCTGGCAGCGCGCTCGCTGCCCTTCATCCAGGTTACCGATGACGTAGACCGGCGGGCGGCTGCCGGCGGCCTCGTCATTAATCCGACTGATCCTAGCACAGCTTTCTTCTGTTGATGCTGAGGCCGCGAGCAGCAATAGCGCACAGTGACGTTCTTCCTGTAATGTCTCTAACGCCTCGTCTGCATCGGCGGCAGTCTGCACCCGCACGCCCAGGTTCTCGAGCTCGGTCGTGGCCGTCACTAGGCATTGCACATCGCGCTCCACCAGGAGCACCCACTGATTGCCGGGCTCCGCGAGGGAGACCGTCGCCGGCCTGGCAGCCGGCTCGGGGGCGGGCAGCGCCTCCGCTGGCTCCGAGGCCAAAGCGCCCGGGCGGCTTGCGTCTCTGCGGGGCTGCGGCGAGCGCTGCTCCAGGATCTCCACCGCATCCAGCTCCGCCGGGTCCAGCGCCAGCGGCAGCAGCAGCGTGAAGCGCGAGCCCTCGCCGAGGCTGCTCTCCACCCGGATCTCGCCGCCGAGCAACTGTGCCAGCTCGCGGCTGATGGAGAGCCCAAGGCCGGTGCCGCCGTAACGGCGGCGCGTAGAGCCGTCCGCCTGCTGGAAGGCCTCGAAGATGATCTGCTCCTTGCCGGGTGGAATGCCGATGCCCGTGTCCGTCACCGCGATGGCCAGCGGCCGCTCCGCGGTGCCCGGCGTCACCGTGACGGTGATGGTGCCGGTATCGGTGAATTTCGCGGCGTTTGATAGAAAATTCTTAAGTATTTGGCGCAGCTTGCCGCGATCGGTATAGATGCGCTCCGGCGCCTCCGGGGCGATGTCCAGGTGCAGCGCCAGGCCCTTTTGGGTGATGGGCGGGCGCATCATCTCGGCGAGCTCGCCGAGCATGGAGCCAAGCTCCACCCATTCCAGGCTCACGGTGACCGGCCCCGCCTCGATGCGGCTGATGTCCAGGATGTTGTCGATCATGGTGCGCAGATCGCGGCCGGCCTCGTTGATGACCTGGGCCTGGCGGCGCTGCTCGTGATCGAGGCCGGACTCCTTTGCCGCGAGCATCTTCGACAGCAGCAGAATGGAGTTGAGCGGCGTGCGCAGCTCATGGCTGACGTTGGCCAGGAACTCCGACTTATAGCGGTTGGACTGCTCCAGCTCCCGCGTGTGCTCGCGCTCGATGGCGAGGTGCTCGACGTGGTGGCGTGCCAAGGCGTTCAGCTGCTGGCCGAGCTCGCGCACCTCTTGCGGACCCTGCCAATCGAAGCGCCGGCTGACGCCTTGGGGCTCGGTACTGCGCAGGATAGACTCGATGCCGCTGGTCAGCTCCTGGCCGAAGCGCTCGGCGCGGTTCGCGAGCCAGCGGGCGATGAGCAGCACCACCAGCACCAGCGCCAGAATGATGGACAGCACACGCGCCATCAGCGCGTCGCGGAACTGCTCGATGGGCGAGGGGTCCACCGGCCGGCCCACCCACAGTGGCACGCCCTCTTCCGTCAGGAACATCGGCACCCACAGCAGCGGTGGGCCATTCGGGTTCTTCCAGAGGGCGAGCTTGCCGTCGTCGAAGATCTGCTCGAGCCCCGGGAAGTCGTCGAAGGCGGTGGCCGCATCGCTGAGCGGCTCGCCCGGGCGTAGGTAGCTGCCGTCGTTGGTCACCCAGAGCGTCTCGCGGTAGTACTGTGCCAGCCCGCCGACGTCGATGGTCATCAAGAGCAGCCCCGGCGGCAGCTCGTTGGGGCCGCTGCGCTCGCCGATGGGACTTGCGAGCTGCAGGGTCATGAGCTGGCGCGGGTCTTCCATGCCGGCGTAGGGGTTGATGCGGATGCGGCTGACGATGACCTCGCCGGGGTTGAGCTTGATGCCGGCGTTGACGAAGCCTCGGCTCGGCGGCTCCGGCGGCAGTGGCGCGGGCTGCCACTCGTGCGTTTTGGCATCGCGTCTCAGCCAGAAGCGCTCGTTGCCGGCGGCGTCCAAGAACAGGATCTGGATCACGTCCAGCTGGTCCGGCAGCATCTGGTTGATCCAGCCCGTGTAGCGTGCCCGGGCGCGGTCGGTCTCATCGTCGCTGCCGGCCTCGCCCAGGATCACGCCCGGTTCCGGCAGCTTCGCCAGCAGGCGGATCATCTCGTCGCGGCTCGCCAGGTGCTGGTCCAAGTCGCGGAAGTCCGCGCGCAGATTCTGGAGGTAGGCCTTCTGGTAGAACATGGCCGTGCGGTCCAGCACCAGCGGCAGATTGATCAGCACGGCGATGATCAACGGCGCCAGACCGAACAGCAGCAGCAGCAGCAGGATGTAATAACGGAGCTTCACGCCGGGCCTCACCAAGAACTTAACCCGACTACGATAACGGCCCCAGAGACCCGATGGAACGGGGCTTTCCGCCCGCAGCGCGCGGGAATCACCGCCGGCCGCGACGTCTCAGGCCGCCACCGGAGCCGACCATGCTGTCCGTGCTTTATCGCGATGCGCAGTTGGTGGCCGTGGACAAGCCTCCGGGACTCCTCGTGCACCGCACCCGCATCGCTGAGGCCGATACCTTTGTACTGCAGCGTCTGCGCGACCAGCTGGGCCAGCGTGTGTATCCGGCCCACCGGCTGGACCGGCCCACCTCCGGCGTGCTCGTGTTCGGGCTCAATGCAGATGCGGCGAGGCGCCTCTCGGCACAGTTCGAGGCCAGGCAGGTGGCCAAGCATTACCTCGCCGTGGTCCGCGGCTGGCCTGCCGCCGCCGGACACATCGACCCCCCGTTGGACGAGCCGGACGCCGATACCCAAGCCCAGCAACAGCTGCGTGCGGCCCGCACAGCCTACCGTCGCCTCGCCACCGTCGAGCGGCCGGTGGCCGTGGGCCGCTACCCCACCAGTCGTTATGCGCTGGTGCTGGTGACGCCCCACACCGGCCGCCGTCATCAGATCCGCCGCCACTTCGCGCACATTCGTCACCCCCTTGTCGGCGACACCACCCACGGTGAGGTGCGGCACAATCGCTTCTTTCGCTTGCAGTTCGGCCTGCATCGGCTCCTGCTGCATGCCTGGCGGCTGGACCTAATCCATCCCTACACCTGCGCACCGCTGCGCATCCAGGCGCCGCCGGATTCGGACTGGCAGCGCCTGCTCGCGGCGCTGGGCTGTTCGCCTGCGCTGCCGGGGGCCGAG
>NZ_JAIFKJ010000644.1 GCF_019695415.1 Thiohalocapsa sp. | reverse complement strand
GAACTTCGGCGGCAGGTGGAGCATAAGGTGCCCGTCCTCGACCGCCAAGGGCGTCCGGCTGATGATGCCCGGCGTCCCCGCCGACACGATATATGCCACGCGCATCGCGCTGCCGAGGATGCGCGCCCGCTCATGCGCCCGCCCGCCGTCGGTAGTGCCGGCCAGCAAATCACGAAACCCCGGGCTCAATTCGCCTTTCAGCGAGCCTTCGTGCCGGTAATAGTTCGCCAGCGCGATGAACAGCCGCCCCGGATGGTCGGTGCCGGCCACCGCCCAGTGCGCCGACAGGTTCAGGCTCTGGTCGCCGCGATAGTCCGGATGCGCGCGCCAGCCCACATCCGACAGCAGACACGCCGCGCGGCGCAACCGGCGCTCTTCCGCCGTCTCCTCATGGCCAACGAGGGCGAACAAGTTGTCCGTCCAGTCGCACAACTCGCGCACGTAATCGAGCGAGCGACCGCCGATGACCGCGGCATCCTCGCAGGCGGCGATGAGCGGGTCGCGCGCGCGCTCCTTTTCCTCCAGCAGCGTGTAAAGCAGCCCCTCGCGCACGCCGAAAGCCGAGATCACCACATGCGAGGGCTTCACCCGCTTGAGCAGCCGCCACATCACCAGACAGGCATGCCGGATGGTATCGCGCCGGTTGCGCGAAATCTGCTCGATGCCGGGGATGGCCCCGTTCGCGCTCTTGACGACCTCGCGCGTGAAGCGCTGCGCCTCGTCAGCGTCGATCTGGTAGCCGTGATAGATGCGCAGCGGATAGCCGGTCTTCACCATGTGCAGCCGCGCGATTGCGCGCCACTCGCCGCCGATGGCGAAGAACGGACGATCCTTGCCCAGATCGAGCCAGTCCACCTCGGCAAATGCACGGTCGGCCTCGGTCTTGCCGGCGCTGAAGTCATCGCCGTAGGCCTCATGCATGTAAAGGTGCCCGAGCGACAGGCTCACGGGGCGCGGGTCGTCAAGACGTATCTGGCGGTCCCGGATTTCCACCAGTTCCAGCGAACGCCCGCCGATGTCGCCCGCCAGCCCGTCAACCTGCATGAAGCCGGACAGGATGCCGTTCGCGGTGAGTTCGGCCTCGCGCACATCGCTGAGGATTTCGATCTTCGTGCCGCAAATCTTCTCGGCCGCGTCGATGAACGCCGCCCCGTTCGCGGCGATGCGCACGGCGGCCGTGGCGAAGGGATAAAAACGCTTCACGCCCATATGGGTGACGAGCGCGCGGAAGCGGCGCAGCGTCTCCAGCGCGCGGGCGACATTCTCGTCCTGCATCCGCCCTGTACGCGCCACGCCGCTGCCGAGACGGCAGGTCACGCTTTCGTTGTGGAGCTGCGTCGGGCTGCGTGTGAGGCCCTCGAAAATCACCAGGCGCACCGAGTTCGAGCCGATGTCGATGACCGCAATGGGCTTGCGCCGGTCGAAGCGGGGGCGATCATCCTGCTGCATGACGAAAGGTCCGCATCACTTCTGCTTCTGCCGCGCCTTCTTGAGAGGCTCTTCGGGTTCATCGCGATCCGTCCCGTTGGTGAGCGAGATCGGAACGCGTGGCGGAAAGTTCTGGCGCAGCGACTCCCCGCGCCCGGACCGGCTCGGATTGGTGATGAAATACTGGTGGGCGTTGAATGGTTCCTCGCCTTCGGCCGGCTCGATGCGGCGGGAGGCCCCGTCCGGCAGGATTTCCCAGCTCTGCTGCTTGTCCTTCAGGTTCGCCAGCCTGATCTGACCGACCACCTGCTCGTGCACCGTCGGGTTCAGGCTCGGCCTCATGGCCTCCACGCGGCGCTCCAGATTACGGGGCCTCCTGTCCGCCGCGCTGCTATAGACGCGGGCCTTGGTCGAGGCCAAGCCGGCGCCACCGCCGAACACGACACTGCGCACACGCACACGGACACGCCCCAACACGCC
>NZ_JAIFKJ010000459.1 GCF_019695415.1 Thiohalocapsa sp. | reverse complement strand
GCTAGAGC
Organism: Thiohalocapsa sp.; assembly: GCF_019695415.1. GTDB lineage: Bacteria > Pseudomonadota > Gammaproteobacteria > Chromatiales > Chromatiaceae > Thiohalocapsa. The sequence continues at coordinate 5,710 of NZ_JAIFKJ010000459.1, read as the reverse complement.
CGCTTGCACGACGTCTCGTCAAGCGCAGCGCGCAGGATCGCCCGCTCCAGCGCAGCGGATGGATGCCAGGACCCGCCGCGCGCGACAAAGCGGCTGCTGGCATCGACCACGGCCTTATCCTCTTTCACCAATCGACGTATCATTGGATCGATGGTCAGTGCCGCCAGCGCCATGTTCTGGCGCATGAACGTGGCGCGGTCCAAATGCCCGTCGGCATCGAATCCGAGCATCTCGTAGACGAGGCGGACGACGGCACGGGGTGCCCGATCACGCACTTCCACGGTGACCTCGGCCATGCGCACGCGTTGGCCCGCAAAGCGCTCAAGTCGGTGGCTCTCAGGGTCCTCGACCATGCGGGAGAACTTCGCGCTCGCCAGCCGGTACAGGGTGTCGTCCGGTCCGAGGATATATGTGCGGATCGAGTAGCTCACGCTGACCGTGTTCTGAGGGCCAAGGGGACTCGATCTTGCAATGGCACAAGACTAGCTGCACCGTGCGCAGATTCTTGGTCTTGCGGTAGATCAGCGTCGCCTTGGTCCGGCGCAAGGAGTGTGTACCATACTCTGCCAGGTCCGCCCCCATGAGCGCGATCCACTGTTTCACTAACCGCGCATGCTGTCGGACCGACAGATGTGCAGAGGCCGACCGGCGGCTCAGGAACAGGTCATCGGTCGCAGGCAGAGCCGCTTGCGCGCTCCAGGCGGTGACGGCACCGCGGGTCTGCTGCGCCAACTCAAAGCGGACCGGCTGGCGGGTCTTGAGCTGCACGGCGCTGGCTCGCCTGAGGGCGTGGTCGCCATGGGCCACATCCCGCGCGCAGGCTCACCAGAGTGCAGCCGCGCAGCTTGCTGTCGATCGCCAGGTTGAACAATGCCAGCTCCCGGGTGCTTCCAATCATCCGCAGTTGCGTGCGTAGCGTCGAGTCGCCCTCCGGGCTCCTTCCCGCGCTCACCCCGCCAGGGGCGCCCGCCACCAGCCTCCCCAGCCGAACACCACCCAAGTGCTCTTCACCGGGCTCGATGGCGATCTACCGCGCTGTTCACCGAAGATGCGCGGGTCTGGACCGCCATCGACCGATGGTGTTGACGTAGACGTTTACCCATGGGTCCGAGCGCTTGCCTTAGGGTTTGGGGCGAAAGGAAATGTCGGTGAACCAACCGCGCGCGGTGCCGCCAGTTTGGTCCGTGTCGGCACCGATCGCAATCCCCGTGATGCCGGGCGGGCTTTCACCAAACGCCGCGCGGAAATCCGCGGCGACATCCCGCTCTTCGTCAATCCAACGCCCGATTTGGTCACGCCCGCCTCCGACGACCACCACGCGGACCCGCTTGCTGTACGGACTCCAGAGGGTCGTGCCTGCGGGGAGGCTGGCATCCCAGACGTAGCAGAGCGCTGCCGCTGGGACCAGTTCGCCGGCGACCGAGCGTGCCAGTTGAATCTTGCTGCGCTCGATCAGCGGCAGCCGGTCGAGGGGGTAGTCGAACATGACGTACAGCCGTGCCGGCAAGTCGTCGCCCTGCTTGCGACGAATGTCGGCGTCTTCCACGACGCGGTCGACCCGCCAGCGCCAGCGCAGCACCGGTGTCGATGCGGGATCGACCTGAACGGTTCGATAGAGTGCTGCGCCGGCGTTTCGTGCGTCCATCCGAACCCCTGTCACCCCGGCGATGGTGGCGACCTTGAATTCGGTCGGCTTCACGAGCGGAAGCCGCGCAAGCCGCCAGGCGACCGGCCGTTCGCCCAGCTGGGCGGTGGAGAAGTCGCCGACCTGAATCGTCGGGCGAGCGATCGCTGACGAGGCGAGGAGCAAGCCGGCGAAGGCGAGGTGGCGGCGTTTCACGGTTCCCCCCGAGCTGCGAGCTGGGTCTGTGGCCCTGAGAGGGCTGAGTAGGTCCGCACGATGGCTCAACCGAATGACCGATGGGTCGCGCGAAATCTTTCCAGGACGCGTCTGGTCTTGGCTGGAGATGTGCCCTTAGAGCGGGGCTGCAAGTCCACCAGCCCCAGCTGCGCACCAGACAACAACAAAAGGCCACCGAACAATGCACCGACTCGCTGCTCTCGCCATCGTTTTCGTCACGCTCGGTCTCGGGGCAACGGCATGCTCCAATCCCCCGCAGAGCGATCTGTCGGCGGCACCGCTACCAGCGTCCGATCCGGCGTATCTGCCGTTGACCTGGTTCTATGACCTGGCCGCCGACGAGCCTTTGGCGCGCGCGTCCCTGGAGCGCATTGCGGCGGACTGGGAGGACGCCTACGCGACGATGCTGCTGGACCTGATCTACTTCAGCACGTCGCCGGAGATCGACGCGGCGATGACGCGGTTGCTGGAGGAGAAATCCGGCCTCCGCTTCCGCGGCGATTATGACCCGTTCTACCGCTGGATCTGGACCTCGAATCCCGGTCAGCACCCGCGCTATGCCGAGTTCATGGCCACGCTCTACAGTGAGATCGATCCTGCCTTCCGGGACTATTTCGACGATCAACCGCCGACGCTGATCCGTCTGGACGAGGTCCTCTGGGGCGGTGTCAATCAGGACGGAATCCCGCCGCTGGTGCAACCGAAGATGCTCGCCGCCCGCGACGCGACTTATCTCGACGACGACAACATCGTCTTCGGGGTCTTCCTGGACGGCGAGGCGCGCGCGTACCCGAAGCGCATTCTCGCCTGGCACGAAATGGTCAAGGACCGGATCGGCGGGCGCGAGTTGACCGGCGTGTACTGCACGCTCTGCGGCGCGATGATCCTCTACGACAGCACCATCGCCGGCACCTATCACGACCTCGGCACCAGCGGCTTCTTGTACCGGTCGAACAAGCTGATGTACGACAAGGCAACCAGCTCGCTCTGGTCGACATTCACCGGAACGCCCGTCATCGGTCCCCTCGTCGGCAAGGGCATCGAGCTCGAGACGCGGCCGGTGGTGACCACGACCTGGGGTGAATGGCGTTCCCGCCACCCCGACACGCTTGTGCTCTCGCTCGAAACTGGCCGTGAGCGCGACTACAGCGAAGGCGCGGCCTACCGCGACTACTTCGCGACGGACCGCCTGATGTTCGCCGTGCCGACCCTCGATCGGCGTCTGCCCAACAAGGCCGAGGTCCTGGCGATCCGCTACGACGGTGAGCCCTTGGCGATCGCGGCCGAGCTCCTGGAGCGCAACCCGGTTTATCAAGGCCGTGCCGGCGCCACCGACTTTGTCGTCTTCACGGACCCGAGTGGTGCAAACCGCGTCTACGACGCGTCCGGGGTGAGCTTCGTGAGCTGGGACGGCCGCGGTCGCGCGGTGAGTGGGGACGGTCGTGAATGGACGCTGACCGAGAGCGCCTTGACCGCGGGCGACGGCACCCGCAAGGAGCGCCTCGCGGCCCACCGGGCGTTCTGGTTTGGCTGGTATGCTCAGTTCCCTCAGACCCGACTCATCAAGTGACCCCCAGTGCCGGTCGTCGCGCTGACTCCGGGACGCACGATGCCGAGCCGAGTGCAGGAGACGTTCGGCGAGGACGACGCGTGCCAGGACGGCGCGTCGCTCGAGTCCGCCCATGAAGGCCGCGCCGCCAGTTCCAGATCGACTTCGACTTCGCCGCCCGCCGGATGCTGCTGATCACCAGCGACGGCGGCGACCGCATGCTGCCGTTGGCGCCGATGGGTGTGTGCACTTCCGCGAGCGGCTGCTGCCTTGCTCGAAGACCTGGGGATCCGGGTCCGCATGCACGACCTCCCCAACGAGCTGCCGGACCCGACCCTGTTCGGCCGCGACCGCACCCATGCCGTCTGGGATGCAGGGTATGCGCACCGCTTATCGCAGTTGCTGGTGCAGGCGGACCGGGTGTTCAAGGCAGTTCGCGCCCGTTTCCCCGGCAAGTGCAGCCGGGTGTCCTTGTTCTGGGGCGGCAACGACCTGGCGGTGACACGTCTCTCCACCCCTCCAGCACCGCTTCACCCCGGCGGCATTGCACAGCACCTGCCGGATGCGGTCACCCGCGAGGCGACCAACCAAGGTCAGCGGCGCGGGATTCTGGTTCGGCGGTCGCCCGATCGACCATGCCGCCTTTCATGCCTATGCGGTATCCGCTGTCTGCTACAAAGCGGGCACTTGCGATTGAGCTGGTGTTAACAACTGCGGACGCTAATTCGGCGCGGATGAGCGACCGCAACTACCTCTTCAGCCGACGTTGGTAATTCGCGGCTGGTCTGGGGCGAAAGCCCCGGTTGTGATCGTCGCGGCCGAGGTTCCGCTCATGCGTATTGTTCACTTCTTCGAACTGATCAGCGAGGGATCACCACCGCGACCTTCGTGTTGACTCGGCGTCGAGCGTTCAGGGCACCTCGAAAAATTCGAGGTGCCCATGCGGGGCAGAACGCCCCGCCACTTCTCAAGCGCTTAAGAAATGAAGCGAAGCGGAAACCGCGTTGTCGCTTCGCGTCTCGAAAAATGCCTTGGAAGGCATTTTTCGAGGTCCCCTTCAGGCGATCGCCTGAATCCCCTTCTTCTCGATGACGGTCAGCAGGCGCAGCGCTGGCCCACCGGGACGCTTGACGCCGCGCTCCCAGTCCGAGACCAAGTTTTTGCTCACATTGAGGTAGCGGGCAAAGACGGGCTGAGATAGATGCTCGCGCTCGCGCAGGGCGCGGATGGCCTCGGGAGAGAGGGGCTCGATCGGCGTGAGGCACGCGTCATCGAACTCGCGCATGGTCTGCTTGTCGATGGCGCCCACCCCCTTTAGGGCTTCCATGGTTTCGTGGATCGAGGCCATCGCGTCGCTACGATACTGTTTAGCCATTGTGTTCAACCTCCGAGAATTGCCCGTTCAGGATCAGCGCAGAGAGTTGCTCGTCCGTCAGCTCGAGGACGTGCCGCGCCGCCTTCTTGAATGCAGCTTCCTCCTCCTTACTGATGTTGGCCTGCTGGTTCTTGGCAAAGCCATAGACGAAGAAGGCACGATGCCTCTGGCGGTACAAAATCAGGGTCCGGTAGCCTCCAGAGCGACCTTGCCCAAGGCGAGCCACACGCTGTTTGATGACTCCGCTGCCGAGATTGGCATCGATTAGACCCTGCTCCGCTCGAAGGACAGCTTCGCGTAACATCCTGTCCCGGATTTTCTGCTTGCGGGCGAAGCGCTCGAACCAAGCGTTCTTGAAGATCCTCACCTGCCCCCGTGCTCCAAGCCTTCGTCACACTGAGTATTATACTCCAATGTCAACGGAATCAACTACGTCAGGATCCAGACATCCGTCAGCACAGCACCCGGATGAACGGCTGAGAGCCTCGTCCGTGGGCAGACGCAGGCAAATCGATCGGCTCCGATGTTGTCAGCTAATCCAGGCCCGATGCGGTCATTTTTGCCGGTCAGTCCCCGGCGTCTGGTTCCCCTGCCCGCTCCAGACGTCGAAGCCGTTGGGGCTCGGCGGCGGGATTGGGTCGTAACCGGTCGCGGAGGTCCCCTGGAGCAACGGCCGCTTTGGGAGGAACAAGCGACCTGTTGGGGCAGTGGGGAGATCTTGCCGGCCGCGATCGGCTATCTGGCTGTCTGAGGAATGGGGGCATGTAGGGAGGAGGGCACTTGAACGTAAAAAGAGCAGTTGACCGCTTCAGAGCGTATGCAAATGGCTGTACCGGTTGCGATTGCCACACTGGCTGCATGTCACCCACCGGGTGAGCGCCGCTACGGCCGCCATGGCACGTCCCGCACGGCGCCTGGCGGCGTT
>NZ_JAIFKJ010000136.1 GCF_019695415.1 Thiohalocapsa sp. | reverse complement strand
GGCTGGCGCCGACGATGACCAGGAAGAGCGCTACGAAGCCCCAGGTCATGGAGCGCCCGGATAGGGGGATCAACGCGACCCCCAGCGCCATCACCAGTGCGCCGCCCGCTGCGAGCCAGGGCAGCAGCCGTTGCCCGCGCTGCTCCACCAGGGTGCGGCGCGCTACGTCCCGCGGCTGGGAGCGGGCCGCTTCCAGTGCCGGCCCGAGGCCCGCCAGCAAGGTGACGCCGATGCCTAGTCCGATTCCCTTGGTGAGCGACAGCCAGTCCAGGTGCAGGCTGCGCACGCTGAGCTGGAAGTAGACATCGTTGATGGTGCGCGTCACCAGCTGCACCAGCCCGGCGCCCACGGCGATGCCCGTCAGCACGCCCAGCAGCGCCCCGATGGCCGCCAGCACAAGTGCCTCCACAAGCACCAGCGCGAAGAGCTGCGAGCGGGTGACGCCCTGCATGCGGAGCGTGCCGAGCAGCGGGCGACGCTGGAGCACTGCGAAGGTCATGGTGTTGTAAACGATGAAGCCGCCCACCAGCATCGCCAGCAAGCTCATGGCCGTGAGGTTGGTGTGGAAGGCGCGGGTCATCTGCGCCAGCACATTGGTGCGCTGGGCGGTGGTGGTAAGCCGCAGTCCCGTGGGCAGGGCGGCGGCGACGCGCTCGGCCTCCTCGTCCGTCAGGATCAGGTCGATGCGCTCCACCTCGCCGGTGCGCCCGGTGGCCTCCTGTGCCGTGGCGATGTCGGCGACGGCCAGACCGCCTACCCCTTGCGATTGCCCCTGGCCAGCGCCGCCCTGATCCGGCAGCAGGGCAGCGATGCGCATGCGCCGGGTGCTGTTGCCGATCTCGACGCTGATCTCATCGCCGGCGGCGGCGCCTATGGCCGCCCCGTCCGCGGCTGAGAGCAGCAGGGTATCCGGCTCCGCCAGAAGGGTCATCAGCGCCGCCGCGAGCCCATTCCCGCCATCGCCCTGCGCCGCGGCGCCGGCGAAGAGCGCCGGGCGCATCGGTGCTGCGGCAATCACGTCCAGCCCCAACAGCGTGAGGCTTCGCTCGCCGATGCGGATGGGGGCCTCGATGACCGGCGTAGCCAGGTCCAGCCCCTGCTCGATACGCAGTTCAGCATAGGTCGCATCGGGGATGCCGCCGGCCGCGGCCTGGATCTGGTGTGTCGCCGGGCCCGCCACCTGCTCCACCGACAGCCGGAAGCCGCGGCGCGCGCTCTCGTTGGCAAGGTCCACGGCGATGACGACAGCCACCCCCAGCGCAATGCCGATGATGGAGAGCCAGGTCTGCCATGGATGGCGCGTCAGGTAGCGGCGGCTTGCGCTGAGCAGGGCCGGTGGCAGGCGGACGGCATCGACGGCGGCCGCAACCCGCGCGCTGAGGCCACGGCGCGCCGAGGTGCTGTCACCCGGGGCGTTGCTCACCAGGATAGGGCCTCCGTGTCCGCACAGAGCCGTCCCTCATCCACGGCGAAGGCGCGGTCGGCGATTGCCGAGACCTCCCGGCTGTGGGTCACCAGGATCAGCGTGTGGCCCTCGTCCCGGAAGAGATGGGAGAGCAGCGCCAGCACCCGGTGCCCAGTCTGAGCGTCTAGGTTGCCGGTCGGCTCGTCGGCAAGCACCAGCGCCGGGTCATGGATAATCGCACGGGCGATGGCCACACGCTGCTGCTCGCCGCCGGACAGTTGGTCCGGGAAAGCACGCTCGCGCCCCGTGAGGCCCACCTTGTCCAAAAGCTCCGCAACGCGCTGCCGGCGCCGGGCAGTCGGCACGGTGTTCAGCTCCAGCGGCAGGGCCAGGTTCTCAGCGACGCTCAGAGTCGGAATCAGATTGAAGAACTGGTAGATAAAGCCGATGTGCCGGCGCCTGAGCAGGGTCAGCTCCGGCTCGCCCATGGTAGTGACGCTCTGGCCCATGATGCGCACGTCGCCGGCGTCGGGCTGGTCGATACCGGCGAGCAGGTTCAGAAGCGTAGACTTGCCGGAGCCCGATCGCCCCACCAGGGCCACGCACTCCCCGGGGGCGACTTCAAAGGCCACGTCCCGCAGGACCACGCGGCGCTTCCGGCCCTCGGCGTAGGATTTGCTCAGGCCCTGCACCTGCAGGGCTGGGGTGGTGTGCTGATCCATGGGCGCAACAGGTTCCAGGGCTGGTGAGTTGGTAGGACGCGCAAAACGAAGCGTGCCCGCCGCAGGCACCGGCGTAACGTGCTCTCGCGTCGCCCCGTCGGCGGCGAGGCAGCTCAGCTCAAAGCCACTTCACCAGGTAGTAGAGCTTCTGCCCCTCCGATGAGCTGGACGGCCCGTAGACCACCGCCGGGTGCAGCTTGCGCGACTCGTCGCGGCCGGCGCGGGCGGCTTCCTCCGACTCCACCACGGTGACGCAGCCCTCCGGGAAGCGCCCGCGGCGGCGGTTGGCGGCCTTCACCAGCGCGTAGCGCTCGGCCAGCGATTTGGAATCCGGATCGACGATGATGCGCTGCATAGTGGGTATCTTGCGATGGGCTCGCGCAAAAGAAGACTTTGGCTCGACACAAGGTGACCAAGGGCTGCCTCGAGGTTCTCGGCGCCGCGCCCGCTGCTCGACAGCATCCCGCAACGCCGCGCTGCTGTGCGACTGGACTGCTTCGCCTCGCGCGGCGAGCCAAGCCAGAAGCTCGACATCGACCCGGAGTGTAACCGACTGCCGGCAGGGCAACGACACGCGGAGGTTTCACGCGCAGGTTTCTGGAACCGCTGGCTTGTCGGCGACCGCGGGCAGCAGAGGTGTCCGGCGGCAGGCAGGGGCGGGGCTGACGAATTCGGCCGTCGCTGACTTGCATGGGCGCACTTCTGGGGGCGGCGGTACGGCTGGAAGGGTCACTCGCCGAGCGTCTGCATCCGCGCATCCTGTGCAAGCGAATGCCCGCCGGTGCGGCGGGTCTGGCTTGACCTTGTCGGCACGGCCCTAAAGTTCTCCGCGCCGGGGCCATCGCCGGTTGGTCTTTCATAGTGCGGCCTCGTCAGCGCCCCAGGCAGATGACGCCGCGTAACGTGCTTTGGTGTGGCTCATGTTCTGGTGCAGCTTCGAGCGTTTCCCTGCGAGGTCGCTGACATACTGGCTGCTGGTGGCCGGCGCCCTCGCTGCCAGTGGTGCTTCGGCCGATGACGTGGCCGCTTCGACGGATCTCCCAGAAATTGATGAGGTTCAGCGACTGGTCGATGCCGGGAGTCCGCCGGCTGGCGTGATGTTCAATGTGCTGGAGTACGACGAGGGCGCGCTGGAATGGGCGGCCCCACGCATTGAGCGGTATGTGCAGATACTACGCGGCACCTATCCAGGACTAGACGTCGCCGTCATCTCCCACGGTGACGAGATCATGGCGCTGCAGACGAGCGAGACTCATTTGTACCGGGGCGTGCACGATCGATTGGAGCGACTGACAGGGGAACAGGGCCTGGTGGTGCACGTCTGCGGGGCCTACGCCCGGGCCAATGGCGTCGACGCAAGCGAGTTTGCGGACTTCGTCGACGTGGTCCCTCTGGCGACGACGCAGATCGAGGACTACCGTGCTTTCGGCTATGTGACCATTTCTCTGGAGGCGCCGCGCTAGGCCGATACCGATTCATCCGAAGCGCAGCGCGTCTGACTGGCATCGGTGCGCGGTGAGGTCGCAGTTCTGCGATGGCTGAGAGCTCCACCGCGGACAGCCTTCGCGAAGGCCCGAGAATCCGGCGCCCGGGCAGCACTGCTGTAAGGCGCCGATCCGTTATCATGAGGCGGCCCGAGCCGCAGCGCACCCCCGATTGTGCTTTTGCCTGCGCCTTGTCTTGATCAGGTCCTCCGTCCGGAGCAATGCCGCCCATGCCCGCCCATCATGCCCTGGTGCTGAACCTGCACCAGCCCGCCGGTAACCTGGAGCACCTGCTGGCTCACGCCACCTGGGAAGCCAAAGAAATCCTCTTCGCGCTGGACCGGATTCCGCGCAGCCTCTGGGGACAGGAGGACCTCGCCCGGGTGCATCTGTCGTTGTCCGGAACCCTACTTGAGACCCTCTCAAGCCCTGCCTTCCAGGAACGAGTCTACGGCATCGTCGACTGCGGCAAGCTGCTCTGGCACCTGCAGAATACTGAGCTGTTCGAGATCCTCGGCACGGGCTATTACCACCCGGTGCTGCCGCTGATCCCGCCGGCGGACCGCCCGGAGCACCTGCGCCGCTGGCAGGACCTCGCCCGGCATCTGTTTTGGCGTGAGCAGTTCGCCGGCTTCTGGCCGCCGGAGATGGGCTTCTCCATGGAGCTGATTCCGCTGCTCAGGCAGTTCGGCTACCGCTACGTGCTGGTGGACAGCGCCCACGTGGAGCCCGTCACGCCCATGGACTGGCCGGAGCTGCGCTATCGCCCGCACATTGCCCGCTACGACGGCGCGGAGATCATCATCGTGGTGCGCGACCGCGAGCTCTCCGATGCACAGGAGTCGGGCATGGAGCTGGACTGGTTCCTGTCCGAGGTGGCCGAGCGCACCCGCTGGTGTGGCTTCGAGCCCCTGGTCACCACCGCGACCGACGGCGAGAACGGCGGCTGGTTCCGCAACGTCACCGAGGGCGCCAACTACTGGAGTGCCTTCTATCTGCCCCTGCTCGAACGGGTGCGCGAGGGCAGCGCCGATATCCGGCCCAGCAGCATCAGCGACTACCTGGACCAGCACGGCGCCCATGGCGAGGTCCATGTCGGCACCGGTGCCTGGAACACCGGCTGGCATTCTGGCCGCGGCTTCACCCAGTGGACCGGCTCGGACACCCAAAAGCGCATGCTGGCGCGCTATGCCGCCGTGAGTGCACAGCTGCGGGCCCTGGTGCACCAGGGCGCGGCGACGGCGCCGGACGACCCGGGGCTCCTGGCGGTGTTGGAGGAAGCCCGCTGGCGCCTGCTGCGGGCGGAGACCAGCTGCAACCTATTCTGGGGCGAGGCCTGGGTCGAGCGCGCGGCCGCCGACCTGGATGCCGCCGACGCCGCCCTGGCCGATGCGGAACGCCATTTGCACGGCCGAGCGTCGGCCGGCGGGGCGAGCGGGTCGCTCTGAGCGCCGCGCCCGGGGCCGCCCGCAAAGGTCGGGCTGAGTAACACCGACGCCCGCCATCGCCACCCGATGCCAACCCATCCAACCGTTCATCACGCAATCAATTTGTTAGGAGCAGCCACATGCCTGAGCTTCCCGAACAGATCGAAGGCCTGCCGAATATCTCCGGCCAGGAGCAAGACATCGCCGCCGCCATGGCGCGCGGCAAGGAGAAAAGCCTGTCCGACATCCCGGGCGGCGTGGACTTCGGCCGTATACGCGCGGCGGCGGCCATCGCCCTGCACCAGCACCAGCCGCTGATCCCGGCCGGCGGCGACGACCTCAAGACCGCGGCGCTCATCAGCAACCTCCAGTACATGATGGAGCACCAGGACATCGGCGATAACCACAACGCCCCCGCCTTCGTCTGGTGTTACAAGCGCATGGGGGAATTCATCCCGCAGCTCATCCACGAGGGCAAGTCCCCAAGGGTGATGCTCGAGTACTCCGGCACCCTGCTGCACGGCCTGCGGCAGATGGGCGAGGGGCACGTCATCGACGCGCTCAAGACCATCACCATGAACCCGGACTACAACTGGGCCGTGGAATGGCTCGGCATGCCCTGGGGCCATGCGGTGGCGCCGTCCACGCCGGTGCAGGACTACCGGCTGCATGTGCAGGCCTTCCAGCACCACT
>NZ_JAIFKJ010000601.1 GCF_019695415.1 Thiohalocapsa sp. | reverse complement strand
GGGGGGACCCGGAGCGCTGGCGTAGTGCCGCGTCCGCGTCGCGGGGCCCGGGGGGGGCGTGCGGCGGCGTGGCGGGGTGCGGGGTGGGGGGCGGTGGGACCGCTCGCGCCAGCCGCGGGGGCGGCCGGGCCTGGGGGCCCCGCAGCCACAGCCGTGGTCGCTCCGAGCAACAGCAGGCAGAGGGCGAGGCAGCGGGCGCTGGGCGTGGGCACGTCGGCAGACAAGGGACGGGGCTCGATTGGCATGTGGACCTGGAGTTTACCCTAGGACGCCCCGGCGCGAAGCCCCGCCGCTCGTACCAGCCCCTGACGCGGACCGTGCAGGCAGGATCCCCCTGCTCTGCAATCCGCATTGCCCCGCACGACGCCGCGGGCTCGGCGGTTTATTATGTAGGGCGTAGTCGCAAGTGCACGCGTCGTCCATCGCGGTCACGCCTACGGATTCAGACGAGCCACCAAAGCATTAGGCGCCGGCTCGGGCGCCCGGAGGAGAGATGCCAGATCGAATCATCGCTTTCGTCATGGCCGGCGGCCAGGGCTCCCGCCTGCAACCGCTGACCGCGGCCCGCTCGAAGCCGTCAGTGCCGTTCGGCTCGCGCTACCGCTTGGTGGACTTCGTGCTGAGCAACCTGGTGAACTCCCAGATCCGCACGATTTATCTCTTGGTGCAGTACAAATCTCAATCCCTCATCGAGCACGTGCGCAAGGCCTGGACCATCTCGCCGCTGCTGAAGGATCAGTTCGTTACCGTTGTGCCGCCGCAGATGCGCTACGGTGAGTCCTGGTTCCAGGGCACCGCAGATGCCGTGCATCAGAACATCAACTTGGTCGAGGAGCACGCGCCGGACTACGTCGTCGTCTTCGGCGCCGACCACATCTACCGCATGGACATCCAGCAGATGGTGGACTTTCATAAAGAGCGGGAGGCCGACGCCACCGTCGCGGCGCTGCCCGTGCCGCTGGACGAAGCCAGCAGCTTCGGTGTCATTGCAGCGGGTGCCGACGGCCGTATCGAAGCCTTCCAGGAGAAGCCGGCCAACCCCTCACCGCTGCCGGGCGACCCGAATGCCGCCTATGCCTCCATGGGCAACTACGTGTTCAGTGCCAAGGTTCTGATGGAGGCACTAGAGGCTGCGCAGCAGGCCGGGGAGACGGACTTCGGCGGCCATGTGCTGCCGCGGATGCTGGAGCGCGGTCAGCGGCTCTTCGCCTACGATTTTGCAAGCAATCGAATTCCCGGCATCAAGCCGTACGAGACCCCGGTCTACTGGCGCGACGTCGGCACCATCGACGCCTACTTCAACGCCCACAAGGATGTCCTGGGCGACGAGCCCGCATTCGACGCCTTCAATCCGGACTGGCCCATCTACTCCAGCAACTACCAGGGGCCGGTGGCCCGCGTGCTCGGTGCCCGTCTGGATAATGCACTCCTCGGCGCGGCGTCCGTGGTGCATGAGAATGCCCACCTCGTCAACTCCATCATCCGCCGCGAGGCCGTCATTGAAGAGGACGTGGAGCTCAAAGACTGCATCGTCATGGACTACGTGCGGGTCGGCAAGGGCTCGCGGCTGAAGCGCGTCATCATCGACCGCCACAACCTCGTCGAGCCCGGCAGCGTCATCGGCTACGACCGCGAAGCCGACCTCGCCCGCGGCTACACCGTCTCCAAGGGCGGCGTCACCGTGGTGCCCGCCGGCAACACAGGCGTGTTTGCGCGCGGTGGCGGGTACGGGGGCGGTTACGCGGAGTAACGGCCGGAGGCCTGGACGGACTCCAGGGCTCAGCGACGAGGAGACCCAAGCCATCAGTGCGCTCGGCACTGGCAAGGCGCAGCGTACCCGCCCGAATCCATCGGTGATCGCCTAGGGAGATGCTGATTTATTGGGCATCCTGCCCAAAAATCAGACGGAGCCG
>NZ_JAIFKJ010000370.1 GCF_019695415.1 Thiohalocapsa sp. | reverse complement strand
TATCTCCTTGAGAGATCGACATCAGAGGGAGGAGGCCAATGAACGCCCGCATTGCTCGGTTGCTTGCATCTGTCGCTGCCCTGACGTGGCTCGTCGGCTGCTCCCTGGGTTCTGTCATGATCCAGGAGCGGGAGAGTCCGCTCGGTTTCGAGGCCACCATCGAGCGGATCACCGCGAACGCCCATGCCCACGGCTGGGAGGTGCCTCGAAGCTTCGATTTCCAGCAGGCACTGACCGCGCGAGGGCGGCCGGATCCGGGCCGGATCACCGTGCTGAAGCTTTGCTCGCCGGACTTCGCAACGCGCATGTTCGGGAGCGATGATTCCAAGTACGTGTCGGTGATGGCGCCGTGCTCCATCGCCGTCTACGAAAAATCTGACGGCCGCACCTATGTGTCCACCATGAATATGCAGCTGATGTCGAAGCTGATGGGCGCGGAGGTGGGTCCAGTGCTCGGTGACATCGCCGCGGAGGATGAGGCCATTCTTGCCTTCACGCGCTGACTGCTCGCTCTGAGCGGCCACCACCGTCCCAAGTCACTGATCAGGCACCGACCGGCCGGGCTCGGCAAGCCCGGTCGGTCAATCCTGTGCCCGGCCCTTGCGGGTGGGCGCGCGGCTCAGTACTTTAGAGGGCTTTTGCAGGCCCGCTCCAGGGTCATCCTTGCTCTTCAGCCACGGGATCCAACGGCATGCGCAGTCACTATTGCGGCGATCTTCACGCCGGACTCATCGATGAGACGGTCCGGCTCAGCGGCTGGGTACACCGCCGCCGCGACCACGGCGGGGTCATCTTCGTGGACCTGCGCGATCGCAGCGGCCTGGTACAGGTGGTCTTCGACCCGGACCGTCCAGAGATGTTTGCGCTGGCCGAGCAGGTCCGCAGCGAGTACGTCCTCGCCGTGGAAGGCCGGGTGCGCCGCCGGCCGGAGGGCACCGAGAATCCGAACATGGCCACCGGCGAGGTGGAGGTGCTGGCGCAGTCGCTCGAGGTGCTGAACCGCGCCGAGACGCCGCCCTTTCAGCTGGAAGACTACCATTCGGACACCTCGGAAGAGGTCCGACTGCGCTATCGCTATATCGATCTGCGCCGCCCGGAGATGCAGGCGCGTCTGCGCGTGCGAAGCCGCATCACGGCGACCCTGCGGGCTTTCTTGGACGCTGAGGGCTTCCTCGACATCGAGACGCCCATCCTCACCAAGTCCACCCCTGAGGGCGCCCGTGACTACCTGGTGCCGAGCCGCGTCCATCCGGGCGAGTTCTACGCCCTGCCGCAGTCGCCGCAGCTGTTCAAGCAGCTCTTGATGATGTCGGGCTTCGATCGCTATTACCAGATTGCCCGGTGCTTCCGCGATGAGGACCTGCGCGCCGACCGCCAGCCCGAGTTCACCCAGCTCGACATCGAGACCTCTTTCCTCGACGAAGCCGAGCTGACGGGCCTGATGGAGCGGATGATGCGCACCCTGTTCAAGCAGGTGCTGGACGTCGATCTGCCGGACCCCTTCCCGCGCATGACCTACGCCGAGGCCATGCGCCGCTTCGGCTCCGACCGCCCGGACCTGCGCGTGCCGCTGGAGCTCATCGACGTCGCAGACCTGATGGGCGATGTCGAGTTCAAGGTCTTCTCCGGCCCTGCGGCGGACCCCGAAGGCCGTGTCGTCGCGCTGCGTCTGCCGGGCGGCGGTGAGCTCTCGCGCAAGGAGATCGACGACTACACCAAGTTCGTCGGCATCTACGGCGCCAAGGGGCTCGCCTACATCAAGGTCAACGACTGGACCGGGCAGGGCCGCGAGGGGCTGCAATCGCCCATCCTGAAGTTCCTGCCGGACAGCGCCGTCGCCGGCATCATGGAGCGCACGGGCGCGGAGAACGGCGACCTGGTCTTCTTCGGCGCCGACAAGGCCGTGGTCGTCAAC
>NZ_JAIFKJ010000445.1 GCF_019695415.1 Thiohalocapsa sp. | reverse complement strand
GGCGGAGCCGACGCATGATCTCGGCATCGCACCACTCGGGCTCTGTCCCCATTGGCCGGATCTCGCCGTGCACCAGCTCGCCGCGGGTTTCCAGCAGCTTGAGCACGGGCTCGAGCTGCGCCGCCGGCAGGCCGAAGCGGCGGGCGAGCTGCTGGATCGGGAAGGGGCCGTGGGTGCGGGCGTAGCGGCGGATCAGCTGCTCCAGCGGCGCCTCCGTGGGCGCGATGAAGGCCTCCGGCAGCCCGGGCGGCGGCACGCTGCCGAGGGCGTCCCGGTACAGCCCGGCGTCCTCGGCGGCGATCCAGCGGCGCTTACCGGCGATGGGGATCTCAACCGCGCGGCGCTGGCGGCTCAGGTCCGCAAGCCAGGCCTGAACCAGGGCGCCGCCGCCAGCGTTGCCACGCCTCTCGCCGCTGGAACCGCGCGTCGGCTCCGGCTCCCAATCGAAATCGGGACCGCGATCGGCATCGAATCCCGGCGCCGGTCCAGCCTCGCCTTCAGCAGCACCGGCTGCGCACCGCGCAACGATCTCCGACTCGCTCAAATCCCCCAACCGCCGCAACAGATCATGCACCTCGTCCGCGTCCCGCGCCCGCCGCTCGGGGGTCAGGTGCGCAAGCTCGGCCTCGACCTCTTCCAGCACCCGTGGGTCCAGCAGCTCGCGCAGCTCGGCCTGGCCCAGCAGCTCCGCGAGCAGACCGCGGTCCAGCGTCAGGGCCTGGGCACGGCGCTCGGCAATCGGCGCGTCCTGCTCGTAGATGTACGCGGCGACATAGGCGAACACCAGCGAGCGGGCGAAGGGCGAGGCGCTCGGCGTCTCCACCTCGTGCACGCGCACGGCCCGGGACTGCACGGACCGCAGCAGGTCCTTGAGGCCGGCCAGGTCGAACTGGTCGCTCAGCGCCTGGCGGTAGGTCTCCAGCACCACCGGGAAGCCCGGGTAGCGGCGCACCACGGCGAGCAGGTTCTGGGCCTTGAGCCGCTGTGCCCAGAGCGGACGGCGGCCCTGTGCCGTGCGCTTCGGCATCAGCAGGGCGCGGCCGGCGTTCTCGCGGAACAGGCTCGCGAAGAGCGCCGTGTCGGCGAGCTGCTCGGTGATGCGGTCCTCGATCTCGTCCGGGTGCGGCAAGAGCGCCATCAGGTCCGGCAGCTCGTCGCCGTCGGCCATGCGCAGGACGATGCCGTCGTCGGTGTACATCACCTGGATCTCGAAGCCTTCGCGGCGCTCCAGCTGCCATTGCAGGGCCATGGCCCAGGGGGCGTGGATGCGGGCGCCGAAGGGGGTCAGGATGCAGATGCGCCAGTCGCCCAGCTCGTCCCGGAAGCGCTCGATGACGATGGTGCGCTCGTCCGGCACCTTGCCGGTGGCCTCGCGCTGCTCGTGAATGTAGGCGGCGAGGTTGGCGGCCGCAAAGTCGTCCAGCGGCGCCTGCTGCCGGATCCAGTCGATGGCCGCCTCCGGCTCGCGGCTGGCCACCTCGCGGCAGAAGACGCCGACGGCACGGCCCAGCTCGACGGGCCTGCCGGGGCCGTCGCCGCGCCAGAAGGGCAGCTTGCCCGGCTCGCCGGGGGCCGGCGAGACGATGACCCGGTCGCGGGTGATCTCCTCCACGCGCCAGGTGGAAGCACCGAGCAGGATGCACTCGCCGGCGCGGGTCTCGAAGACCATTTCCTCGTCCAGCTCGCCGATGCGCGGGCCTTCCGAGCCCAGATGCACGGCGTAGTTGCCGCGGTCCGGGATGGTGCCGGCGTTGAGCCGTGTCGTCATGGCGGCGCCCTTACGGGCGCTCAGCACGTCGTTGGCGCGGTTCCAGGCGAGCAGCGGCTTCAGGTCTGCAAAGTTGCTGGACGGAAAGCGGACCGGACGCATGGCAAGAACGGCGGTAAGGCCCGCCCCGCCCCACCACGGGGAAGGCACG
>NZ_JAIFKJ010000560.1 GCF_019695415.1 Thiohalocapsa sp. | reverse complement strand
CGTCGACTCGTGCAGGCCGAACATGCCGGTGAAGGAGGCCTTAAGCGCCGTCAGCACCGCCTCGTTTGTCGAGAAGAACGAGACCGATTGCGCGTAGACCCGCTCCTTCGCATTGGTGGTCTGCATCAGCCGGGACATGATGACTTCGGAGGTGTTGTAGCCGATCGTCAGGTTGTCGGCGAGATCCTTGGCGATCTGGTAGCGCTTGTCCTCGTTTTGCATGGTCCGCAGCTTGGCATCGCGCGCCATCTCAAGCCGCGCGCGCTCGGCGGGCGAGTCGCCCTGATAATTGGCCACGGCTTCTGACGCCTTTTCCAGATCGACCTTCTTTTCATCGAGCTTCTTTTGCGCGATTTCCAGAAGCTCCATCGCCGCGATTTGCGCATGCTTGTAGGCCCCGCGATAATCGCGATAGGCATCGAGAATGCGCTGCTCGCGCACGATCTGGTCCTTCGTCTGGCGCGCCACCTCAAGGTAGGTGTCCTTGATGTCGTCAAAACGGTCCGCGACGTCGCCGCGCGACACCTTCATCCAGACATTGGTCACGCGCTCCCAGGGGCTTATGCGGCCGTCCTCAAGCTGGTCCACCAATGCCTTTGAGTCATCCCGCACGGAATTGAACGCATTCACGATATCCTTGTAGCGCTCGCCGATATCCATCGCGGCGACTTCGCTGCGCACGATCTCATTGAATGTTGAGGCTTCGGCAAGTGTTCGCCCGATCACCGCGACCTTGTCCCTATCCAGGATTTCGATCTGGTCCAGCAGGCCGGTGATCGGCTCATCTTTCTCTGGCGGTGTCTCGATGCCCAGATCGGTCACCGTTTGAAGCGCCCGGTCCAGATAGGCAAGGGGGGATGTCTCGGCCATCTTTCAGCTCCTGAACAGTTGATCGGGCAGAGTATAGGAGGGCCCGCGGAGCCTGGGAAACGAATTCGGGGACTTGGCTTTCGTTTGTCCTGCTGACTGCTCTGGTCCCTGTTGCCTGCCGATACCCAGCCCGCTCAGTGAGCTTCATATCATCAGGCGCAAGGGCCGTGCAGGACGGGATTAGCGTCTCATCAGATTAAGTCCGCCCAACGGTTGGCGGCCTGTATTTGATGCGAAAAACCAATCACAAGAGTGCACCGAACTGGCTCGTTATCGGATGACCTGTCTGAGCACATTAAGCGAAATTTTGCCCCGACCAGCTTAGGTTGTAGGCACGGTGCTGGCGCTTCAGCCGCGACCGTCAATACCTCGTGGAAGGTGGATGCCCGCCCATGATGTCTCGAAGACAAATCTTGTTGTCATCCGTCGCCGCAGCAGCATTCGCCGGGGCGGCTGGCGCGCCGCGGTCCGGCGCGCGGGCGGCATTCCAGCTTGGAGGGGCCGAACACTTGAGCGAAGCCCAGTTCGAAGCCGGGCCGAGGGACGGGTCGATCGCGCTGGCGTTGGGCGGCGGCGCGGCCAAGGGCCTTGCCCACATTCCGGTCCTGGAAGCCTTTGACGAAATGGGCATCCGCCCGCGCGTCCTCGCCGGCACGTCCATGGGCGCGCTGATCGGCGCTTGCTACGCGAGCGGGATGGGAGGCGGCGAAATCCGGCTCTATGCCACCGACCTGTTCAAATCGCGTATCGAGGTTCTGCGCCGCATCTTTGGTGGCCCCGCGACGTCATGGTTCCAGCTGCTCGCCTTCACGGAAGCAGCCGTGCTGGAGCCCGAGGCCCTGTTCGGCGCGGCCCTGCCCGACACCTTGCCCAAACGTTTCCAGGACCTGTCCATTCCGTTCAAACCGATCGCGCCCGACTTTCACGATCAGGAGCAGGTCATCCTGTATCGCGGTCCGCTCCTGCCTGCGATCTCCGCCTCGTCTGCGCTGCCCGTTCTTCTCACGCCTTCCGAACTTTGCGGCCGGGTGCTGATCGATGCGGGTTTCGTC
>NZ_JAIFKJ010000090.1 GCF_019695415.1 Thiohalocapsa sp. | reverse complement strand
CAACGCAGTGCGCATTGAGCTCAAGGGGCTTGCGAGGATTCGGAATGAGGACTTGAAGCGGAACCAGCTGCTTGATCGCCTCGGCGAGATCCATGACTGCGGCATGACGATTCTGTGACAGATGGAGTCTACGGATCTCCTCGCACTGGCGCCACAGAAGCGTTGCAACCTACGATGGTTAGCCTGGCGACCGCGCCACCGCAACGGCCCAGGTCCGAGGTCGGAACAGCCGCGGTACGTTTCAGGGGCAAGCCGCCAACGTGCCTACAGGGACTCCCCCTCGGTTGCAAGCGCACCGTTTTTTGGCGGGTAGGTTCGACTGCGCAGGTACATCCTGCCTCTGAGTAGCGGATCGACTTGCGACACACGGGCCATGATGGGCTATCTAACCGCGAGCCAGCTCCCAATCGCTTGTTTCGTGCTTCTCGCACCTGCAGAGTCGCGGGTTCTGCCGGCGCCGGTTAGACCTGATCACCATCGTTCGGCTTGCTTGGCAATCGTCAGTGATGGGGTCCTCTCGATAACTTGGTTAATCGTCTGTCGTTTTCGGGGCGGCGCCTCATCAGGGCACCCGATCCGCTTGGTGGTCGGTGCCGTTTCTCAGCATGGCCCCGGCAATGCGCGCGGTCTTGTCGGCCAGCGCTGCCGCGGCGATGTTCGCCTGGCTCCGCCCTGCCAGAGCTGGCCCACCGACTCAAGCGGTCGTGCTTGTGTTGGGCCTGTCGGGTCATCGACCGTGCACCTTGGATCAACAGTGTCCGTAGCGAGCGCGCCATGGACTGCAGGAGCGGTTCACCGTCCTGATCGGAATGGTATCTGACCCTGAAGCCCTGCGCGGAAGCTTCGAGCGCCACGACGGAAGCAAGGCGCCCGGGGCGGTTCACGGTTCAGAAAAGACGACTATGGAGAAGGACTGGACACGCGCTTGCGGGACTTATCGGCGCGGGTACGCCGTCTGGGTTATCGGCCACAGCCGGTGCGGCGCGCCTACATTCCCAAAGGGCACCGCCGTTATCGGCCGCTCGGGGCCGGGCCGCGACCCATCTGGCGGCTTGCGGACTGACCGCAGCGCACAGCCTGGCCCTGAGCCGCGCGCGGGTGGCAACGGTCTTGGGCTCGCGGCAAGTCGCTGCCTCTGCAACCGGTCCATCCTTTTTGTCGTCCACCACCCGCAGGGAGTGCCGGCTTCGGCACGCTTTGCTGACGAGCTGGACCTTGCGCAGTACCACGCTGAGCGATGGACCGAACTGGCGATTGCCGCGCTCCGCCACCGCACCGAGGTAAGTACCGGTCGCACGGACTGTCTGGACTGTGGCGATACCATTCCTTTGGAACGCTTGACCCAGGTGCCCCACGCGTCGCGCTGCACGCGATGCCAGGACCGTCACGAGCGTCAGGCGGCGGCGTTTGCTCAGCGCTGATGCCGTTTGACCGGCTCCGATCGCGCCTATCGCCCGGAGGAACGGCCTCGATTGCTCTCGATGATGCGCTCGAGGCGGTCAGAATCTTGCGCAGCCGCATCGCGGTACTCGTCCAACAGTACCTGCCACTGCGCGCCGCCGTGGGCGTGCATCCGCGCCAAGGCCACGAGTAGCAGGTCTTTGGCAGCTCGCAGCTCGGGCTGCTCGTACCGCGCACGATACTCGGCGACCAGTTCCTGATACAGCCGTTCGACGGCTTCAAGCGGTGCTGTTTCTTCTGGGGACATGGCGCGATGAATAGCTCTCTGGCTTCGGTTGGTTGCGGATCTACGCTGCCGGAGCGACTACTGGGACCACGAACGGCGTCGAAGCAAACCGCCTCTGGTCGAACGGTCGCCAGAGAGACGCTCCAGCGTCCATCGCGCCGATCTTCACGGCGGGTGCTGGCCTGACCCTGCCGGCGCCCAGTTCCCACCTTTCCTTGGGGGCGCCGCTCTTCCCTT